>CAYJCT010000032.1:0-9235 GCA_964368745.1 uncultured Christensenella sp.
GTTTGTATTTAACTTATATATGATTTGTATTTAATACGAAAAATCAAAAATAAAATATTATTTATTAAACAAATTACAAACTTACAAAAATTTTTCTGTTGTTTTTCAAATTATATAAACCATAAACAATAAAATTTGATTTTATTTATGTGGTGAAACAAACTAAAGATGAAAAAACATACTAAATTATTTTTCGCAACTTTCCTTTTATGTACTACAAAAACTCCCAATACAGACGCGGCAAACTCACAGTTGTTGTTGAGCCATTAATTTTAATCTCGCCCGTCTTCCACTCCCACGGATTCTCTTCTGTGCCAGACCAAACCCATCCGCTGTAGGTCGACTGACTTTGCATGTTGGTATATGTTGCTCCAGCACTCCCCGACGGTGTTGAAGGTAGTTCTGTATCCAAGTTGTAGCCAATCGTATATGACGGACCTCTTCCCGTCACAAAATATGTTGAAGTGAAATTTATTGGATAAGTAGTAGAAAGGAAGCCCACAACACCACCCCAAGGTGTAGTATATGTTCGCGAAATTGTGCCAATGTTGTATGAATGCTTTATATTAAACGAAGCATGGGTGTGCGTGTTATCTCTTTTACCCAACAATCCACCTAGTCCTTGCCCACCTAAAACTTCATAAATAGTGCCTGTGTTATAACAGTAAGAAATACTATTGGTACCTTGGCCCGAATTATCAAACCCGATAATGCCACCTGCAACAATTCCAGTAATACCTCCTGAATTGAAACAAGCACTTATGTCCGTTTTGTTTTTCACAATACCCACAATTCCGCCTGCATGTGTATTTTCAGAACTGTTTGCCACAACACTACCTGAATTCCAACTCTCTTTTATGGTTAAAGTTTCAGGGTTTGGATCAGTACTTGTTCCGCCAACCAACCCGCCAGCAACACTTCCTCCTGTAATACTTCCTGTGTTATACACCCTGGTTAACGAAATGGTCATATAACCTGTGCCAAAAACTCCTGCAGCAGAAGCTGAATAAGAATTGACGGTTCCTGTGTTACCAGAATTTTGAATAGTTAAATTCCTCGCAACTCCCACCAAACCTGCAGCAATCAAAACAGACTCCGAGTCTACTGTTTCATAAATTACCTCGCCAGAATTTGAACTATTAGTAATTGATGCTTCATATACATCGCCCAACAATCCTCCCGCCGCAGAACCTGAAATTTCTCCACTGTTAGTAACTTCGTTTAGTGTCAAAGTTGCTTCAAAAGTAGCACCAACAAATCCACCAACCTTGCTTCCTCTGATGTTTGCGGTGTTTTGTGAATACTTAATAGTTGTATTAGCCCCAGGCCAAGAACCTCCCACAAATCCGCCAGCACTGCCTATTGTATATATTGCTCCAGAGTTTGTAGAGTTTTCAATGCTTAAGGTATTAAGGTTTGAACCAACAAATCCACCCATAGGACTACCATAATATCCACCAGAAATGGAAACTTTGTTTTCTGAATTTTTGATTTGTAAATTAGCATCATTATACGCCACAAATCCGCCTCCGCGAAGATTATATAATTCTTCACCCGCAAACGCCCCAATAGTTGTCACTTCTTCAATCAACACCACACCAGTTGTGTTTTCCGCCAACACTGCGGCTAGTTTATAATTTGACAAATCAGCCCTCTCAGTGTGTTGAATATCTAAATTTCTCACCGTCAAATTTTTAATGTGGGTGGTGGTCTCCAATCCTCCAACAGAAGAGAATATCGCAGATCGGCCTGTGCTTGTTATGGTTAGACCGTTCCCGTCAAAGTTTCCAACAAATGAAGGTTTTCTTAAAATCATGCCTGGAGTAGCAATACTTATACTATTTATTAACTTAAAGTAATGCCCACCTTCGAAGAGATACTCATTTGCATAATAATTAAAAGATCCTTGCTGAGGACTTCCACCCATGCTAGCGGTATGTATATAATAAGGCTCAAGCGCCGTACCTAATCCATAAACTTCTGTCCATTGAGCATAAATCGTTATGGCCGCATCAATTTTCCAAGTTATGTAACCGTCTGAAGTATAGCGCGTTCCGTTGCTAGCTGCGCTCCACCAACCGGTAAAAGCAAAACCTTCTCTGGATGGCGCACCTAAAAACTCATATGCATCGTAAGTCACTAGGATGTTTCCCATGGCGGAATCACCACTGTTTACATTTCTTACAACACTATAAGTCTTTGCATCCCATACTGCATATAAATCATAAAAACCGCTCACCACCATATTTCCAAGGTATGCACTGTCAGAATACACAACATCTCCACCCGCGTTTTCCGACCAGCCCATAAAGTTGTAGCCCGTTTTGCCAAACGAGTTAGCGGTCAGATTTTTAAACACATCATAAGTGAAATCCTGCGTGTACATTGAACCCGTGCCTGTGTTTGGATAATATCTTACTGTGAAGGTGTTTGCCGTCCACTTCGCATATAGCGTTGCGGTTGCATCCTCTTTATTCCAAGTTTTAGCACTAGTCATTGTTTCAGTGAAGTACTGCGTGCCGGCGCCTTCTTCCTCGTCATAGTAACCGCCAAAGGTGTAACCCGTGCGTGCTGGAGCAGTAGCCGAAGGCATATTTGCGTCGTAGGTTGCGGTCACCGAATTTGACCCACCCGTTCCGCTTTGACGGTCAAAAGTTATAGTTGTAGTTTTTGCCGTCCACTTCGCATATAGCGTTGCGGTTGCTCCCTCTTTGTTCCAAGTTTTAGCGCTTGTCATTGTTGCAGTGAAATACTGCGTGCCTGCACCTTCTTCCTCGTCGTAGTAACCACCAAAGGTGTAACCCGTGCGTGCTGGAGCAGTAGCCGAAGGCATATTTGCGTCATAAGTTGCGGTCGCCGAGTTTGACCCACCCGTTCCGCTTTGTAGGTCTAGAGTTATCGTTGTAGTTTTTGCCGTCCATTTTGCATAAAGCGTTGCAGTTGCACCCTCTTTGTTCCAAGTTCTTGCGCTTGTCATTGTTAAGGTGTAATACTGTGTGCCTGCGCCGTCTTCCTCATCGTAGTATCCGCCGAATGTGTAACCCGTGCGTGCTGGCGCAGTAGCCGCCGGCATTGCTAAGTCGTAGGTTGCAACAACACTCGTGCTACCACCCGTTCCGCTTTGTTTATCAAATGTTATGTTTGTGGTTGTTGCTGTCCATTTTGCATAAAGAGTTGCGGTTGAAACATCTTTGTTCCAAATTCTTGCACTTGTCATTGTTGAAGTATAATACTGTGTACCTGCGCCGTCTTCTTCATCGTAGTAACCGCCAAAGGTGTAACCCGTGCGTGCTGGTGCCGTAGCCGCTGGCATTGCAGAGTCATAAGTTGCAACAACACTCGTGCTACCACCCGTTCCGCTTTGTAGGTCTAGAGTTATTGTTGTAGTTTTTGCCGTCCATTTTGCATAAAGCGTTGCAGTTGCACCCTCTTTGTTCCAAGTTCTTACACTTGTCATTGTTGAAGTATAATACTGTGTGCCTGCTCCTTCTTCCTCATCATAGTAACCGCCGAATGTATAGCCCGTGCGTGCTGGCTCCGTAGCCGCTGGCATTGCAGAGTCATAAGTTGCAACAACACTCGTGCTACCACCCGTTCCGCTTTGTAGGTCTAGAGTTATTGTTGTAGTTTTTGCCGTCCATTTTGCATAAAGCGTTGCAGTTGCACCCTCTTTGTTCCAAGTTCTTACACTTGTCATTGTTGAAGTATAATACTGTGTGCCTGCGCCGTCTTCCTCATCGTAGTAACCGCCGAATGTGTAACCCGTTCTACTTGGCGCGGTAGCCACCGGCATATTTGCGTCGTAAGTTGCGGAAGCCGAGTTTGACCCGCCAGTCCCACTTTGTTGGTCAAAAGTTATTGTTGTGGTTGTTGCCGTCCATTTTGCATAAAGAGTTGCGGTTGTTGCAAATTTGTTCCAAATTCTTGCACTTGTCATTGTTGAAGTGTAATACTGAGTGCCTGCGCCGTCTTCCTCATCGTAGTAACCACCGAATGTGTAACCCGTGCGTGCTGGTGCCGTAGCCGCTGGCATTGCCGAGTCATAAGTTGCGGTCACTGAGTTTGACCCGCCAGTTCCGCTTTGTTTGTCAAATGTTATGTTTGTGGTTGTTCCAGCCCAGTAAGCATATAGCGTTCTATTCGAAGTTTGAGACCAAATAAGCATGCTATCTCCTGCATTGTCAGTGTAGGCAATGCCTCCGCCATTTCTTGCCGTGAACCAACCCATGAAAGTGTAGCCCTCTCTTGTTGGTGCGCCTAAACTATACTCCTGATTAAATGTCACCTCATAGGTGTCATTTGGTGTTACTCCATCGTCATAATCGCGCGTGATGATATAAATTTTTGCCGACCAATGAGCGTAGAAAGTAACATCATCTGTGCTCAACCATTCTTCTATTCCCTCTCCCAGTTCGTTTGTATATTTCGTGCCGCCACCATTTATGGCAGAAAACCAACCCTCGAAGTTATAACCTGAGCGTGTTGGCACAGGCAAATCATTTAATTCACCAATATATATTTGTGATGTGGTTGGAGTTACCTCTCCTCCTTGAGCATTTAGCGTTACAGTAACACCCCCAACCCAAATCGCATAGAGCGTAAGTTGCGTTGTTAGAGGCCTTATAATTTGAGAACCTGTGATGCCTTTTAAGGCGAATGGAGAAGTTGCCCAACCTAAGAAAACATAGTTTTCTGGATGGTCAAATGTTTGAGTTGCAAGGTTAACGAGTGCTCCTTGAGCGTACCAAGTAGAGTCGCTAGGTGGGAAGCCATCACCGCCATTTAGATCATAAGTTATTTTAAAGTTTTCAGTTGACTCAACTTCGTGGTATAGGCGCGGTAATGAAATCACTTTCTGCTCGTTGTCAATCAGAACAAGAGCATCCTCCACCCATAGCCAAGGGTTGCTTTCATCGCCGTCCATTACCCAATTATAATTTGTGCTTTGCTGTAACTGACTATAAGTTAAACTGCTGCCGCCGCTCATTCCATCATCAATGTATCGGCTGCCGCAAATTTCACTAACGCCTTTGTCGTTAACAAAATAAACTAAGTATACATCAATCATAGTTTCAATATTTACTTCACCTATAATTCCGCCTGCAAAATCCGTTGCTTCCACCTTACCGATATTGTAAGAATAATACAGGGTTAAGTTATCACTTTCGTTTTCTACAACACCTACAATTCCACCCGCTACTATTCCTTTGATTTTTCCAGTGTTGTAACAATTGTCAATATTCTCAGTGTTATAATAACCAGTTATAATTCCGCCTGCATCGCCCTGTGAAGCCGTAATGTTACCCCAGTTAAACGAATTTGTTATGCTAACATTGCCGTAAAAAGCAAATCCTGAAATTATACCTGCAGCCAATGCAAAATTGCTAGTAACACTGCCTTTGTTATATGTGTTTATAATAGATGCACTTAACTCATTCGTATCCACATTCATAATGCCGCTAGCATGAGCATCACTGCCAGTAGCGTGCGCTAAAATTTTACCTGAATTATAAGAGCTGTTAATAATAAAACTAGGCACACTATCAAAAAGATCGCTGAATAATGAACCTACAAGCCCCGCACCAAATCCTGCATACACTTCGCCTGTATTATATGAATTCGTTATGTTATATAAATAGCCATTATAAGCGCGACCAATCAACCCGCCACCCAGCGAATCAATAGCAATTGAATAAATTTTGCCTAAGTTATAGGAGTTGTCAATAGAAATTTCCGTCAGGTTTTCAAGATTTTCAATTTCTCCAACAAGACCGCCCATTGTTTTGCCTTCCACGCCTGCATCGTTAGATGACGATTCAATTTCCAAAATCATAGAATAAACTTTGCCAACTAAACCTCCAAGAATTGCGCTGTTGCCTAATAACTCACCTGTGTTTTCTACCGAATTTAGATTGAAACTAGAAGTGAAAGATGTATTTTCTCCCACCTGCCCCACGATGCCACCGCCAACGCCACCCGCTTCAATCTTATGAGTATTAGTGGAATTTTCAATTTCCACACCATCGCCAATAACCAAGCCCACAATTCCGCCGGCAATATTGTTGGAACTCAAAGAACTTTTATTGTGAACATCATCAATTATTCCTTTATATATGCGGCCAATTATTCCACCAGCAATTCCATTTACCACACTGGCAGAAACCGCGCCACTATTTTCCAAATCAAAAAGTGTAACTATAATACTGTTCGAATAATAATCACCCACAATTCCACCAGCAATTCCATTCACCACACTGGTAGCAACCGTGCCCGAATTACTACATTTTGAAATGGCAAGTGTGTCGGCATAACCCACAATTCCGCCTGCAATATCACCGCGAACAATTCCTGTGTTTTTACTGCTACTAATTGTGAACATAGCAAGTGCTGGAGCACTCGACGCTCCCCAGCCAACAATTCCACCTACATAAGTACTAGAATTTGCAAAAATGTTTGCATTATTTGTGGAATTAGAAACATAACCAGTAGGCTCTGGAGAGTCCACAGGATGAGTATCATTACGCATATACCCCACAATTCCGCCCACATAATCGGCAGTAATATGATTACCACTCGTTCCAATTGCGCCACCAAAGATAACATAGTCAATGGTGCCGTTAACCAATAAACTTGCAACGCCGCTAGCATAGGTTTCAGAACTATATGTGGTTACCTGCACATTGTTGTTATAAACAGTTAGATTTTTTATGCTTGCGTGATTGTAAGTATTACCCACCAACCTAAACAGCGCACTGCCTCCGTTTGTGGTAATGGTTTTATTGTTACCGTTGAAATGACCTTTCAAGTCCACTTGACTGAAATCACCGTTAAGAGTGATATTGTTTTCCAATCTAAAATAATAAGCGTCATTACTTGCAAAGAAGCCGTTATAAGCATAGTAGTTAAATGAGCCGTTTGCAGCAGAAGAATCATTTTCTCCCGCACTAATTATCAAATATGGCGAAGCCTCCGTTCCGTCACCAAAATATTCCACCCACTGTGCATACAGAGTTTTATCGCCAATATAAGACCATTCGTCAATAGTTTTTCCTGATTCGTCTGTGATGGGATTTCCATCCTCAAGTTGGTCATACCATCCAACAAATTTCACATAACCAATAGGGGTTGGCACTGGAAAAGAATAATGCTTGTCGTATTCCACATAAACACTTTCCACACCCAATGTGCCACCATTTGCGTCTAGAGTAACTAGCGATTTTGCCATCCAAACAGCATAAAGAGTAAGAGTGTTGGTGTAAGGCGCAAGCACAGCACTTCCTTTCAAACCCTCAACAGCATAGCGCGATGTTGACCATCCGCCAAATATGTAATCACCATTAGTTAAACCATCTCCCGACGGCAACATCACAGTGCTGCCTTGAGAATAAGAATTTGTGTTAGTTGGGGTAGTCCCGCTGCCACCGTTGAGATTATAAGTTATGTTAAACGAGCCTAAAGTTTCAATCTCATAACTCAATCGCGGCAGATTAATCACCATTTGTTTGCCATCAATAAGCACCAAACTGTTCGGCACCCACACCCAATCGGCAGAAGAACCCGGCGCGCCCATTTGCCAATCGTTATAAGACGCTTGAATTTGCATGTTCTCAAACGAAACACCGCTGTTTTCCGTGCCAATAACTTCTGGATCATCATCAACATACCCAACAAACAGATCTATTCCTTTGTCGTTAACAAAATAAGAGTTGATTGATTCAATTGAAGAAAAACCCCAATTATTCAAATACCCCAAAATTCCGCCTGCATACTCGCAGCCATCCCAGTCAATCATGCCGATGTTATATGAATTTTCAATAACCAATTCCCATGAATGCTGACCTACCAAGCCACCAATATAATACCCTCCAAGTTTTCCTGTGTTGTAGGAATTCGAAATGTTCATATTGCTCTGCATGCTGCGCCCCACAATTCCACCGGATTTGCTCCCATCTGCGTTGCCATCATCTGAAATAACATTTCCTCGGTTAAAGGAACGCAATATGTCACTATCAATATCGCTGACATTTCCTGCAATGCCGCCCGCCTTAGAATCTGCTGTTATATTTCCCAGATTATAACAACTATCAAAGGATATGTATGGACTATTAATTCTTTCCATATCTCCACCCACAAATCCCACAATTCCGCCCGCATGAAATGCTGTGATATTTCCCAAGTTGAACGAATTTTCAATTGTGTTATTAATGTGAAAAGTTTGATATGAGCCAATAAGTCCGCCAGCAAAGCTATAATTACCAATGGTATTAATGTTCCCACGGTTACTTGAGTTAGAAATATTAACTGTTGATGATTTTGAAAATGAAACAATTGCACCCACCAGTCCGCCAACATCACAACTATATCCGCTTGATTGCAAACCAGAAATGTTTATGCTGTTTTGAATATCTAAATTTTCATTGGTCTCTCCAACCAGACCGCCCACACTAGAGAAATCATAAGATGTGTAAATAACAGCATTGCTTGAAGAATTAAATATTGTTAGATTGTCAATAGATATTGCCACCAGTCCGCCAACATAACCTACTTCACCCTCCAACATGCCCTCAAAATGCACATTATCAAAAGTTGTGTTTTCTGCAACCCCTACCACTCCAGCAAGCACATTAACGGTTGAGCCTCCTTTGCCCACGGCTTCGGTTATTTGCGTGTTGTAATTCTTAACCGTCAAGTTGGTTATGGTTGCATTGTTTGCATTCTTAAACAGCGCAGATCCGCCGTTTGTGGTGACAGTGTAGCCGCCACCGTTAAAATACCCTGCTAAATCAACAAGAGCAAAGTCGGCGTTTAGCGTGATGTTATTTTCCAATTGGAAATAATACCCTTCAGAGTTTTCAAAGAAGCCGTTATAAGCAAAGTAGTTAAAAGAGCCATTCGCAGCCGATGAATTATTTTCTCCCGCTGCAACTATCAAATATGGACTTGCCTCCGTGCCGTCGCCAAAATCATCCTTCCACCTAGCATAAAGTGTTTTTCCGTAAAAATCTGTCCATGGGTTTACACTGTTTCCTTCATCGTCAGTGTAGCGATCTCCTCCAGTGATAGCGCTCCACCAGCCATCAAACGCAACATACTGCCCCGAATGAGTAGGAATTGGTAATATTTGATAATCTTGATTAAAGTAAAGCACACGCTCTGCAGTGTCCGCCCCTCCAATTTTTCCGCCATTGGCATTCAAAACAACGGTGGAAAAGTCAATCCACACCGCATAAAGAGT
>CAYJCT010000033.1:0-9121 GCA_964368745.1 uncultured Christensenella sp.
TATTATTTTATATATATATAATAATGATGTATTTTGCGAATAGTTTAGGAGTTGGTGTGTTATGAAAAATAATTATTTTGAAATGCGCGACATGGAAAACTTAACAAAAATTAGGGAAATGGCATTTGTGTTGCCGGATTTTTGCTTTGAATTTTTCAGAGGAATCGAACAAACCACCACTCCCCTAACCCGCCTGGGCTACGCGCGAGACATAAAAATATTTTTGGAATTTTTATCTACCAATATCCCAGTTTTTAAAAATAAAGAGATAATAAATTTTACTTATGCCGACCTTGCAAAAGTCACATCCACGCACATTGAAATTTATTTATCATATTTAACAATGTATAAAAACAACGGAAAAATTTTCAAAAACAAGGATTATTCGAGAAGTAGAAAACTAAGCAGTGTGAGAAGCATGTTTAAATATTTTTTTAAAAAAGGAAAACTTGAAAGCAATGTAACAGAAAAAATCGATACTCCAAAAATCAATGAGAAACCCATTGTCAAACTGGAAGTTGACGAAGTTGTGAGGATGTTGAACACGGTAGAGTCAGGAAATAATTTATCGAAGATGCAAAAAGAGTTTCATAAGCACACAAAAAAGCGCGACTTTGCAATGTTATCATTATTTTTAGGCACGGGCATTCGTATTTCTGAGTGCGTTGGACTAAATGTGGAAGACATCGATTTTCCTCAAAACGCCTTTCAGATTACGCGAAAAGGCGGAAACCGCGTGATTTTATATTTTGGCGATGAAGTTGCAAATGCTCTAAAAGAATATGTTGAAGAGCGCAATCAAAATAAAAAAGTTGAAAAAGGTGAGCGTGCTTTATTTTTAAGTATGCAAAACAAAAGAATTGGTGTGCGCGCGGTGGAAAATATTGTTAAAAAATATTCTCAAATTGTCACCCCCCTAAAACACATCACACCCCACAAACTTCGCAGCACTTTTGGCACAAATTTATACAGAGAAACGAACGATATTTATGTTGTGGCCGATGTGCTTGGGCATCGAGATGTCAACACCACAAGAAAACACTATGCCGCAATCTCGGACGACATTAAAAGACGAGCCGCAGACAAAGTTAAACTAAGATAAAATTTTATAAAATAGTTAGAACAAATGTTTGACATTTGTTTTTTGGTTTGTTATTATAAATTATATAATATTTTTGGAGCATAAATTTTATGAAAAAAATTAAAAATGAACAGAAATTATTGGAATTTATCAAAGATTTTGTAAATGACAATGGCTATCCTCCTACAGTGCGTGAAATGTGCAAAGCTCTCAATTTAAGCAGCACCAGCACCATTTCTTATTATCTTAATAAATTGCAGAAGGACGGTTTGATTAAAAAAGAACCCAACAAAAACCGTGCGCTGGAAATTGTTTCCAAAGAAAGCAATATTTCTGGCTTTGAATTTATAGACAAATCAAATTTGATTGCCATTCCTGTGCTTGGAAAAATCACTGCTGGAGAACCTATGCTAGCAGTGGAAAATTGTGAGGAATATTATATGGTTTCCCCTAACATGTTTCGGGGAGATGATTTGTTTATGCTTACAATCGAAGGCGAAAGTATGATTAATGCTGGCATATTTGACGGCGATAAAGTTGTGGTAAAACAACAATCCACCGCAAATAACGGTGAAATTGTTGCTGCTTATATTGACGGATATGCAACTGTTAAAAGGTTTTATAAAGAAAATAATGGCTATCGCCTGCAGCCTGAAAACGACACTATGTCTCCAATAATTTGCAAAAATGTGGAGATTATTGGCAAAATTGTGGGGCTTGTGCGCAAGTTCTAATGGTTTTTCTTTTGTAAATTTCTATGGTAATAAACTTCATTTGATGCATTTTATTGTTTTGAAATTATCAAAAAAACTTGTAGAAATGATAATTAAAATTTAACAACATAAATTTATTAAAATTAACTTTTTTAACTCACTTGTTTTTTTCATTAAATATTTTTTCAATTTGCTTCACCACATCGTCAACTGAGTGCGTGTTCATATCAAACCATGTGTGAATGAGCATCTTTTTAAACCATGTGACTTGCCTTTTGGCATAGTTTCTTGAGTTTTGTTTAATTATTTCTATTGCTTCCTGCATGGAAATTAGACCTGAGAAGTGGTCATATAGTTCTTTGTAGCCAATTGCCTGAATGCTTTGAAGATTTTTTGCAAATCCGCTGTCGTATAAGTGCTTAACTTCTTCAACTAAGCCATTTTTTATCATTATGTCAACTCTAAGATTTATTCTTTCATACAATAATTCTCTGTCAAAATATGTGCCGACAATTAATGGCGAATGCAAAATGGGCAATTCATTGGTTACCGTCTGTTCGCTTTTTGTTTTTCCTGTTTGTTCAAAAATTTCCAAGCATCTAATCACTCTTTTTGTGTCGTTTATATGCACTTTTGACTCTATTTCGGGGTCAATTTTTTTTAACTGCCCATATAAATGCTCTTTTCCAAAATCTTTTAGCATTTGTTCATATTTTTCTCTAATTTCTTTGCATTCGCCTGAATTTCCATACGCAAAATTTGTTATAAGTGATTGAGTGAATAGCCCAGTTCCTCCAACAACAATGGGAAGTTTCCCCTTTTGCCTAATATTTTCAACAACTGATTTTGTCATTTCTCTATATTTTGCAACAGAAAAAACTTCGTCCGGTTTAACGATGTCTAGCAGATGATGAGGAATAAGATTTTGCTCTTCACTTGTGGCTTTTGCAGTTCCGATATTCAATTCTTTGTAGATTTGCATACTGTCGGAATTGACAATTTCGCCAGCAAATTTTGTTGCAAGAGATAAAGATAATTCTGTTTTTTTTGTGGCAGTTGTGCCTAAAATAATTATGCTGTCGTATTTCATTTTAAAGCGTCCTTTTAAACCACTTTTCAATATCTTTGTTGGTTACATTTACAATAATTGGTCTGCCGTGCGGACAAAGCAAAGTTTCCACTTTGTTTTGCAACTGTTCTAATAATAACTCAATTTCTTCAATCGACAAAATATCATTGGCTTTAACAGCACTCCTGCAAGCCTTTTTTGCAAGATATTGTGACAATAAATCAAAAGAAGAAAGATTTAAATTTGTTTGTATATCCGAAAGCAAACTAGTGATAAAAGCCTGTAGATCGATGTTTTTAAATAAATGCGGAGTTGACGAAATTTTAAAACTATTAAAACCAAACGGTTCTATATCGAATCCCAATTGTTTTAAATTATTTAAGTTGTTTTCAAGAAAACTAAATTCAGTTGTGTTAACATCAAACACAAAAGGTACAATCATAGGCTGAGTTATAATTTCTTTATTCTTTAGTTCTTTACTGAATTTATCAAAAAGTATTCTCTCGTGCGCGGCGTGTTGATCTATAAACAATAGTCGGTCGCCTTTTTCTATGATTACATAAGTGTTAAACACTGTTCCTACAATTTTAAATGAGGTTAGATTAAGCGGAAATGCTTCTTGATTTAATTTATTTTCATCTGTTATCATTTTTAAATTTTGAACACTATTTTCAAACAACTTTTCCATAACAGAAGACGGCTGATTCACTTGATTAAATTCATATTTATCGTCAATTAAAAAAGTGGAAATTTGGTTTAATTTTTCGTTGTATTTTTCGTCAAATGTGGCGCGCGGAGCAAAAACTTCTGCCACTTTAATGTCATTTTTGTCAGCAACAAATCCGCCGTCAACTTTGTCACTATTGGGCACATAGTCAATACCCTCACCATCCACAATCTTTTGCAATTTTGACAAATCAAGATCTCTTTCAATTTTATCATTTGCAACATTTACAATATTGTTGGCATTAAACAATGCTTCAGACAGCGCGTTTAGCACTAGCATAAAAATGTCGTTGCTGTTTTCAAACTTCACATCCAGTTTGTTAGGGTGAACATTTACATCCAAAGCGTCATTTGGCAGGTAAATATTCAGCACATAAAAAGGGAAATTTCCTTTCATAAGATAATTTTCGAACGCTTTATATGCTGCAGTGGAAACCGTTTGGTTGATAACATATCGGCCGTTCACAATTAGTGTCTGATATGTTCTGTTTGGCTTTGCAAAAGAAGGCTTGCCCACGAAGCCAACTAATTTATAGTTTTTATAATTGTGGTCAATTTTGATTAAATTATCCACAATACCTTTTCCATAAATACCATAAATCGCTTCATAAAGCCCGTTTCCGTGTGTTTGATAAATTAATTTTTCGTCAGCAATATATTTTATGCTAATTTCTGGATTTGCTAAAATCAGTCGCGCTACATAATTGGTTATTTCGCTTTCTTCTTGTTTTGGTTTTTTCAGAAATTTTGCTCTTGCAGGCACATTATAAAAAATATCGTCCACAATAATTGTCGTTCCATCTGCCGAACTTGAAGGTTCAACTGTTAGGGTTTCGCCGCCATGAATCACGATTTTGTTGCCCGCAAAATCAGCCACTTTGCTGATGACCGACACTTTTGAAACAACCGCAATTGACGAGAGTGCTTCTCCCCTGAAACCTAAGGTTCCTATTTTTTCTAAATCTTCTTTGGTTGCAATTTTGCTGGTTGCGTGTGGCAAAAATGCTTTTGGCAAATCGGAAAAAGAAATTCCGCAGCCATTGTCGGTAACTTTAATTCGCTCTATTCCGCCAGTTTTTATTTCTATTGTGATGATTTTTGCATCAGCGTCAATACTGTTTTCCACCAACTCTTTCACAACGCTGGCTGGTCTTTCCACTACTTCGCCCGCTGAAATTAAACTATAGATGCTTTTATCTAATATATTTATATTTGGCATTTCTTTTCCTTTTCTTTTTTATTTTTCAATTTTATTTTTTAAATCTACTAAGATGTCAAAAGCATTTAGCGGTGTCAAATTATCCACATTAACATCTTTTAAAATGGCAAAAACCTCGTTGTTATACTTTGTACTAATCGAAACCTCTTCGCCTTTGTTTTTTGCATTAAGTGAGTGGATGTTTAATTCATTTTGCTCTAAATTGTGCAAAATTTCTTTTGCTCTGTTGATGATTTCTTTGGGTAAGTTTGCGAGAGAAGCCACCTCGATTCCAAAACTTTTGCTTGCGCCGCCACGCACAATTTTTCGCAAAAATATTACTGAATTGTTATATTCTTTCACGCTGATTTTATAGTTTTTAACGCCGTCTAGCGTGCCTTCAAGTTCGGTCAATTCATGAAAATGTGTTGCAAATAAGGTTTTTGCAAGCAGTTTATTCGACAAATATTCCATCACGCTCCATGCAATGCTAAGTCCATCAAATGTGCTGGTTCCTCGCCCCACTTCGTCTAAAATAATTAAACTTTTGTTGGTTGCGTTGTTTAAAATATAACCCACTTCCAGCATTTCAACCATAAAAGTGCTCTGGCCGTATGCTAGGTCGTCACTGGCTCCGATTCTTGTGAAAATCTTGTCGGTCAAAGCAATTTTGGCGCTTGATGCAGGCACAAAAGAGCCAAGGTGCGCCATAAATGTGATGAGAGCAACTTGTCTCATGTAGGTGCTTTTTCCTGCCATGTTAGGACCTGTTATTATCATGGTTCTGCTTTCTTTATCGTCGAGCAATGTGTCGTTAGGCACAAAATTTTCTTCTCGATTTAGTGATTCCACAATAGGATGTCTGCCATTTTCGATGGATGTAGTATTGTTATTTTTTGAGATTTTTGGCATACAATAATTTTTTTCCACAGCAACTACTGCAAAAGAAATTATCACATCGAGCAGAGCAATGGATTTGGATGTTTTTTGAAATTCTTTAATATAGTTTAGCAATTCTTTTCGAACGACTTCAAAAAGTTCAAACTCCAATTGAATTTTGCGATCCTCAGCGTTAAGAATTTTGTCTTCAATTTTTTTAAGTTCATCGGTAACATATCGCTCGCTGTTTGAGATTGTTTGCTTTCGCTGATATCTAAACGGAACTAAATCCACTTGGCTATGCAATACTTCAATGTAATAACCAAAAACACGATTGTATCCGATTTTTAAGTTTTTTATTCCTGTGAGTTCGCGCTCTGTCGCCTCAAGTTCAGCAAGCCAAGTTTTGCCCACTTTAGAAATATTTTCGTATTCGTCGATTTCCTTGTTATAACCCGCTTTTATAAACCCGCCCTCTTTTAGATTGTTTGTGCAGTCGGGTCTTATGGCTCTATTAAGCAAGTCAGAAATATATGAAAAGTCAGAAATATCAGCAATTGCATCAGTAATTATTGCGCTTTTAAAATTTGATAACTCTGCCCTAATTTGCGGCAACTGAACTAAAGATGAGTGCAAGGACAGGCAGTCTTTTGGAGTGATGTTGCCATAACTTATCTTGCCCGCCAACCTTTCAATATCATAGATTGTATATAATATTTCTCGCAAGAAATCGCGTGCGATTATATTTTTAACAAATTCATTAACGCCTTCCAGTCGATAATTTATTATTTTGTCGTCAAATAATGGTTTTTCAATAAAAGAGCGTAGCATTCGAGAACCCATATTCGTTTTTGTTTTATCAAGCAACCAATAAAGTGATCCCTTTTTCTTTCTATCTTTAGATGATTCCAACAACTCGAGATTTCGCCTTGTGGAAGCATCCAAGTTCATAAGGGTGTTTGTTTGCAGATAATAAAGGTTGTTTATATGGGATAAATCGCGTTTTTGGGTTTCAAAAATATATTGCAGCAGTGCCCCTGCACTCATCACTGCAAACAATTTTGTGGCGCAGTTGTAGTCTTTCAGCGATTTTGCGTTAAGTTGATTAAGTAACAGATTTTGCGCTTTTTCGAAGTTGAAATAACTGTCGTCCACAGTTGTGAAAGACGGCAAAATGGACGATGATACCGCAATTAAGTCGTGGCTAATCTTAGTCATTTTACTGTTAGAAATTATTTCTTTTGGAGACAACATAACCAAATAATTGTTTAAATTGTTGATGATATCGTCAGCATATTCGGTAACGAAAAATTCGCCGGTTGAGATATCAATGGCGGAAATTCCCACTGTGTTGTTATCAAAATATATGGATGCAAGATAGTTATTTTGGGTGGAATCCAGCATTTCGGTGTCAATAACTGTGCCGGGTGTGATTATGCGAACAATATCGCGCTCCACAATTTTAACACCTTTTGTAGGCTCGGTTAACTGCTCGCAAATCCCAACTTTATAGCCCTTTTCGATTAATTTTGCAATGTATGTGTCAGCAGATTTTTGAGGTACGCCGCACATTGGAGCCTTTTCTTCCAGCCCACAACTTTTTCCTGTTAGAGTTAATCCCAGTTCGCGTGAACAAATATGCGCATCTTCAAAAAAGAACTCATAAAAATCGCCCAACCTATAAAAAATTATGGTGTCGGGATAAACTGATTTTAAATCTAAATAATGTTTCATCATTGGTGATAATGCCATTTTTTTGTTTTCCTTAAAAATATTTTTTTATTGTTTATTTGCGCTAGATTTTCAGTTAAAGAGCCGCTGGAATTGCTAAAATTGAATTATTTGTAACGCTTGAAATGGTAACATCTAAAAATGTGTTGAGTGCAATGGGTTTTTCGTTTAATATCTTTATTGTTTTTCCTGAATCGGTTATGGAAACATACATCTTTTTGCTCTCATCAAAACTTTCCACCAACACATTTATGGTTTTTCCAACCAGTTCAAGATTCTTTTCCTTAATAATGGTTTTTGATAAAGTCAGCAGTTTGTTAACCCTCTCCCTCTTTATTGCAAGCGGTAAATGATGCTGCATTTTTTCAGCAACTGTGCCGCTTCTAACTGAATACATAAAGGCAAAAACGCCGTCAAATCGTACTTTTTCAATTAGTTTATAGGAATCCATAAAATCTTCTTCAGTTTCTCCCGGGAAGCCCACAATTATGTCGGTGGAAATAAAAACATTTTCGATTTTTGCTCTAATTTTTTCAATCAACTGCAGATAGTGCTCAACCGTGTAGTTTCTGTTCATTGCTTTCAAGATTTTATTGCTGCCCGCCTGCACAGGAAGGTGAATTGATTTTGAAATTTTTGGGTTGTTTGCAACCACATCAATCACATCATAGGTTAAATCTTTGGGGTGGCTGGTCATAAATTTTATTTTAAAATCGCCTTCAATTTTAGCGCAAGCCTGCAACAAATTTGAAAATGTAATAGATTTGTCATCGATGTCGTTGCCATAACTGTTGACATTTTGACCTAGTAGCGTAATTGTTTTGTAGCCCGATTGCACAAGGGAGGCAACTTCATTTATGATATCTTGCATGTTACGGCTGCGTTCCCTGCCCCGAACGAATGGCACAATGCAATATGTACAAAAGTTATTGCAACCAAAACTTATGTTGACCCATGCGTTGTTTTTGCTTGAGCGAAGCGTGTGAACATCTTCAAAAATTCCATCCGATTTTTCCCAAATTTGACTGATAGAGTTATTGCTAAAGGAATATTCTTCAAAATAATCTTTAAATTTATGCAGGTTATGAGTGCCAAAAATTATGTTGATAAAGGGAAATTTCTGTTTAAGAACCTTCGCTTTATCACCCTGTTGTGACAAACATCCGCAAACTGCAACAATAAGATTTGGGTTTTCTTTTTTTAATTTTTTCAGAGCTCCAATATGCGCAAATATTTTTTGTTCGGCACTATCTCTAATACAACATGTGTTAAACACAATCACATCTGCATTTTTTAATTCATTTGTTTCAACATAGCCAATTGAAGATAGCATGCCTGCTATCTTTTCGCTGTCATGCACATTCATTTGACAACCATATGTTTTGATAATAAAATTTTTATTCATAATTCTCCATAGTATTTGAAAGTATATTAAAATTGTATTAATAATAATAGCATTTTTTAACAAAAAATTCAATCTAAAAGTAAAGTTTTTACCATTGAGAGATAAAGATTATAAATATAATAATCAGCACAAACTGGTTTTATCTTTAAATTTTAAAAGAAAATTAGAGGAAATTAAAAATTATGTAAAAGATTAATTAAATTAATATGAATAAATTTGATATTTTTGTTTTTCTCACCTAAATCTGCAATTTATTTTAATAATTTTACTAAATTATTAAAAAATACTATTAAAAAAAACTAATTGCAAAAGATAATAA
>CAYJCT010000034.1:0-7707 GCA_964368745.1 uncultured Christensenella sp.
AAGTAAATGAGGCAATAAACAAACTTGACGGCGATAAAAAATAAGGATGAAATAATTTTTTTATTGATTAAATTGACTGAAAAAAAATGTGTTTTATAATCAAAATAATGAACAAAATCAACTAAAGCAAATGGGGTAAAACTGCGTTTGCTTTTTTAATTGCACAAATTGCGAATTGCATTTTGCCATGTTTTTTAATCTTTAGATTTATTTTTGCTTTTTCATTTGGTTAGTGCAAAAATATTTGTTAAAATTAACTATACAAAAGTACAAAAGTATTGGTTTTAAGAGTATACGACATGCAGTTGAAGTTATTGAATTTTCATAAATTTTTATCTAACCTTGCCAACAATTTAGTTGGTGCTTTTGTTCCTTTAATCATCTTTAAAGCCACTGGCCAATTATACATTGCGTTTGTGTATTTGATTGTTCAGCAGTTGATCAGGTTTGCCATCAGTTATCTTTTGCGCAACCAAATTAGAAGCAAGCCGCAAATTTTTTTGATGCTTAGAATTGTAACTTTAACTCTTTACAATGTCTTTATTCTTGTGCTCGATTATAACATTCTGCTGGGCGTGGTGGGAATTTGTTTTTTTCTTGCTCTCGACACATCTTTTAGGTCAAACGCAAACGAACTTATTTACAACTATTCATCGCTTAACAAAAACGCGCAATCGCTAGGAATCACGAGGGTTTTTGAACAACTGGGCGTTATAATTTCGCTGTTGGTGGGCGGGTTTTTGCTGGATATCAACAAGACGCTGGTTATCATTATTGCGCTTGTGCTTTATGCCATTTCTGTTGTACCTCTTCTTATTTTTTATTTCAAAACAAAAAAGAGCACTTCGTCTAATAAAGACGCAATTTCCAATGCGTTTTTGGCGCATGAAAAGGACAGAACACACACCTCTTTCACAAAAAAATTGGTGATGAAAATTTTACTAATTTATGGCGCAGTTTACTTTTTGTTTTCCATGGTGGATGTTTACAAAACAGTGTTTTCACTCGATTTGTTTTTGAAAGGCGCCACCTATTCTATTGCCGGAATGCTAACGGCAGCGTTTAATGTGACTTATGCAGTGGGCAGTTGGCTGGCAGGCAAAATTAACGAAAAATATGATATGCAAATTGTGGTGCAGATTTCTTGCGGGTTGATGGGTGTGGGAATTATTTTGTTGCCCTTTGCCACCAGTGATTTTTTGATATATACCATTTTTGGAGTGCTGGGATTGGTTAATCCGTTTATGAGCGTTTTTGTGTTACAAAGAATGCTTGTTAAATCGCGCATACTCGGAATTAGCAATTCGGCTTTGCTCATAAGAGAAAACGCGTCAGTGCTGACTTACGCTTTCATTTTTACTGTGGCGCTGATAGCATCAGTGATGCCGGTGGTGAATTTTACTGTGGTTTATTTTTTGATGGGCGCGTGTTTGATTGCAAGCATTTTCTTTATTCCTTTCGCGGAAGAAAAAACGCGGCGCTATCTTGTGGATTTTTTGCAAAAGAACGAAATCAATTCGGGCGCAAGTTCAAAAAAAAGAAAAAAGCGTTAATTATAATTTAGTAATTGATTATTATTGAATTTTATTATATAATTAGGTAAGTATATATTTGCCTAACTTTTTTATCAATTAAAAGGCAGGTGTTTCATGACACTTAAAGCAATAAAGGGAATTTTACTTTATATCTTAATAATTATTGGCATAATTATTGCTTGCGGATTGCTTGCCATTATCTTGATGGTCATTTTCCCCAACCTCAAATTGTTTGGCTATGGTGTGGTTTATAGAAACAAACAATATGACGCAGTGGTGGTGAACTCCTCTTATTCTACCTACAATTTAACGCTGAACACCGATGCGTATGACATAGTTATTGAGAAAGGCGAAACAAACAAAGTTACATATTATTATGTGGATGATGTGATTGGGCTTGCTAATTCTGAGTTGACAAAACTGACTGCTAAAATTCAAACAAACAATATCATGTTAACGGTTAATGAACCGTCGGGTTTTGTGCTTTACAAGCGCAGTCGGTTGGTGGTTATTGTTCCCGAATCGGTTTCGATAAATCTTACACTTAAATCCACAAAGGGCGACATTGTGGTGAAAAACTGCAATGTTTTGAGTGTTAATGTGACCACCGACATAGGAGATTTTATCATTGTGCATGACACTGCAACCGCGCTTAATTTAAGTTCTCTTAATCTAAATTCAGCAAGCGCAACTTTTGATTTTTCAGCATTTGAGAGTGTGGAAGTGGCGTCCAAAACTGTGATTGCAGCCACGCGTGGCGACTTTATTTTTCAAACACTTGTGTCTGATGTGGAAGTGATGGGCGAAGATATTGCCATAAAAGCCAATGCAATTCTTACAAAAAGTTTGGGGCTAACATTCTTTTCTAACAATGGTTGGTTTCGCGTGGGCACATTAAATAGCACGGGCAAACAAAACGCAATTATTTCTGATAATTGCTTAATTGAAATTGGCAACCTTTATGGCAACACGCGAATAAAGTCTACAAATGGAAACATAACTGTGGGAAATGTGTTTGGAAACTCGGTGTTGGAAACTGAAAATGGAAACATAACGGTGACGAGCGCCAAAGAAAATTTGCGTGCAGAAAACCGACACGGCAGCATTGTGGTGCACGAATATTTTAAGGTGGGCAGGTTTAAAAGCGTTAAAGGAAACATAACTGTTAAAAGTGTTAGTGAAAAAAATCTGGAGTATTTCACCGACATTGAAAATGTGGATGGTTCCATTGATTTGATAAATAATATCAATAAGGTAAACATCATCGCAAGCGGAAGAAGCAATGTTCATGTGAAGTTTAACAAAATTATAGATTCGCCAATTGAGCATAATATTGATGCTACGAGCGGATATATTTCTGTGTGGGTAAACCCCAACTCCAGTCATTTCCGCATCAGTGTGACGGGTAGTTCAGTGGTGGGAAATATTGGGTCGTTGCTGATGTTCTCCAGTGATGAACTTAGGGAATACCCCGAAAATTATGGCGGAAATTTTGAAACTGTTTGCAAGATGTTTGTTAGAGGTGGCACTGTTAGGTTCTACGATTATGATATTTAAAATGAAGTGATTTATATGTTTAATAATTAATTCCTATCTTGTCGGACAGTGATAAAAAAGTATTTGTGAAAATATAAATTAAAAATTTTAAAGACAATGAATTGCCACGAAACAAGTATAGTATAATAACTTTTAAGTTAAAAAATTAAATTAAAAAAATTTTAATATAAAAAAAATAAGAGCAGTTTGAAAAAGTATCAAAACAAAAAAAGTTCCAAATTTGGAACTTTTTTTAATTCTTATAATCATATAAATCATATAAATCATATAAATCATATAAATCATATAAATCATATAAATTATAAATTATAAATTATTAATCTTATTAATTCTTATAAATCTTGCTAAGTTATTGTAATTTTAATAATTTATTAAAAAGTTTTGTTGCTAATAAATTAATTTACAATATGCAGTTTTATCATGTCGGTGCTGGTGGGTTGGCGCGTTGCTGTTCCTATTAGCACATAGTCGTTGGTGCGGGCGCATTTTTTTGTTTTCACTGTTGAGTTGATAATTTGCAGTAATTCATCAGCAGAATTGATGGTGTCGGTGAGAATTGCCGCAACGCCTTTAACCAAACTTAAATTATGAAAAGTGACTTCGTTTGGAGTGAATGCAATTATGGGTTTGCTGGGGTTAAACCTACTAATCATTTTTGCAGTGTGTCCGCCGTCGGTGTAAACTGCAATTGCTTTAATTTCTTTTATTTGCAGTGAAATGTGCACAACCGCGCTACTAAAAATGTCGGAAATTCCACTGTTTTGGTAGGTTGTTTTTAAAAAATCTGCTTTGTAATCGGTGTTTTTTTCTGCCTGCATCACAATTCTTGCCATAGTGGAAACCGCCTCGATGGGATAATCTCCTATAGCGGTTTCTCCCGACAACATCACAGCGCTTGCTCCATCAAAAACTGCATTTGCAACATCCGACGCTTCTGCGCGAGTGGGTCTAGGGGAGGAAATCATGCTCTCCAACATTTCGGTGGCAATTATAACAGTTTTTCCTTTTTCGTGGCATTTTTCAATCATATTTTTTTGTAATTTTGGCAGTTTTTCCAGTGGAACTTCCACACCCAAATCGCCGCGCGCCACCATGATTGCATCCGAATTATCTATGATTGCATCAAGGTTTTTTATGCCCATTTTGCTTTCGATTTTTGAAATAATTTCCATAGCAC
Organism: uncultured Christensenella sp.; assembly: GCA_964368745.1. GTDB lineage: Bacteria > Bacillota > Clostridia > Christensenellales > UBA1242 > UBA11490. The sequence continues at coordinate 4,270 of CAYJCT010000034.1, forward strand.
CATTGTTTCGCTTGATAAAGTTTTTTAAACATAAAACATCTTCAGCGCTGTTGACAAAACTGGCTGCAATAAAGTTCACATTGTTGTTAATTGCCCAAACAATGTCTTTTTTGTCTTTATCGTTAAGGTATGAAAAGTTTAATGCGATGCCCGGAAAAAACAAACTTTTGAAGTTGCTGATTGTGCCGCCGTTCTGCACTTTGCACACCACGCGGTCGTCGTGTTTTTCGATTATTTTAAATGTGATTAGCCCGTTGCAAGCCAAAATTTTTCCGCCAACTTTTAAATTGGCAAGAATTTTTGGTTGCGACAAAGATGCGTTTTGATTGTCGCCCATTATTTTTCTTGAGTGGAAAGTGAAAGTGTTTCCCTTTAAAAGAAGTTGCGCTCCCTCTTTAAATTCACCCACGCGAATTTCTGGGCCACGGGTATCAATCATTATTCCAATGGGAGTTTTTAGGTTATTTCGCAACTTTTTTACAATGTCGATTACTTTTTGGTGAGCCTCCTGATTGGAATGGCTTAAGTTTATTCTAAAAACATTAACTCCACTAAGCGCAAGTTCTCGCATTGTTTTGTAGTTGTTTGTGGCAGGTCCAATGGTTGCAATTATTTTTGTTCTTTTGTTAATCATTTTTCATCCTTTTGTTTTTATACAGCCAAATTTTGTCTATCGTAAAAATTTTCTATGCATTGTATTTGGTGTTATATATTTCCATTTTATTTATATTAACTAAAATTTTATCTCATACGCCTAGTATGATATTTAACTTTATTATATACAAGGAAGGGAAAAAAATAAAACGATTTAATAGATTATTAATTTTTTTAAAGTTAAAGGTAAATAAATACAAAAAAAGACGCTTAAAATACTAGCGTCAGTTTAATTTTTTTGGTAGTCCCAAGGGGACTCGAACCCCTGATACCACCGTGAAAGGGTGGTGTCTTAACCGCTTGACCATGGGACCATGGATGCTATTTTGTATGCTGATTTTGGCTTGAATTTTAGAATGGTAGCGGTGATGGGATTCGAACCTATGACCTTCCGGGTATGAACCGAACGCTCTAACCAACTAAGCTACACCGCCATAAAAACCATAACCGCAAAATAAACAGCAAGAATAGAATACACTATTTATGAGCCTCTGTCAACATTTTTTTCTACATTTTTTTAACAAAGTCTGCTTTGAGTTTGCGCTCGTTTTTGTGTGCTAAAAACATAAAGTATTTTCGATAATTCACTAATTTTTCTGCGCGAGCATCACATAATACCCGCGGTCTCTTTTGATAATAGAGCAGTTGCCAAACACTTCAAGCAGTTTTTTCTTGGCGCTGTCGGCACCTAAATTCTTTTTGATAACAACAACAAGGTTGCCGCCTGAATTTATATGCTGAAAGGATGTTTCTAGAAACTCAAACAGTTTTTTCTTGCCCGATTTTATGGGCGGATTGCTCAAAATTGTGTCATAAGTTTTGTTCACTGCTGAAAACATATCGCTCACAAAAACCGACTGCACATTTTTCACACTGTTTTGTTGCACATTTTTTTTTGCTAACTCCACCGCAGTTTCGTTCACATCACACAGATAAAAATTTGCGTCGAAATGACTATGTAACAAAATGGAAATTGTGCCATAGCCACAACCCATGTCGAGCACATCGCCACTAAGTTTCACACTTTTTAGTATCGTGTTCACAAGCACTAAACTTCCCTCATCCACGCTATTTTTGCTGAAAACATCGGTGCTGGAGTGAAAGATGTATGAAACATTGCGATGTTCAAAGTTGAAGGAAAAATAATCATTGGGAGAATGTGTGGTGTTAATAAAATAGTGTTTCATAACAAAAAAACCTCTAAAATCATTATAAAATAACTGCTTAGATTTTCAAAACAAAATCGCACATACAAGTGAGATTGATTTTTTATTTTCTTTAAAAATTCAGTTTTATTGCTGAATTTTTTTAACGGTTGTAATATACTAATATTAGAAGTGGTGCGGTCGTATCTGTTGCTTCTGCAACTTGACCCACCTCTTCTTTTTTTTCAATCACTTCTTTTTTAACCACTTGTTTAATATTTTTTTGTCGCTTTTGATTTCATTGTTCTTTCACATACTTATCTATTTTGAATGGTTGGAAAAAAGATTAATTTGTTAGGCATAAATTTGTGATTGAAGTGCTGGGCGTAAAGAAACACTTTGTTTAAAAGGTAAAACAAAGTGATTTAAATGAGGACACACTCATATATTGTTACACTCTTTAAGTGCCTTCAACCAGTTTGCCATATTTTGATTTATCACTCACTCCGCTTTGCTATGTTGAGTTAGTTCAATTATTTTGCCGTAATTTTTTATTTTTTTGATGGTTTGGGTGGTTATTATAGAATTTGCACGAGCGATGATTTCGCCGTTATTAGCCAAAACATTTTTTGTGATTTTTCTGTTTAGCAAAAACCCAAAATCAGTTATGCCGCGTTTAGTGGAAAGGGGTGTTTTTTTTTCAACCTTTTCAGTTTTTTCTGTTTGTAAATCTTGTTTTTTTTCCGCGATTTCTAATTGGTTTTTTGGCACAAAATTGTTGTAGTGAGAGACAGGGTTTTGCGATATATTTTCGTCATTAAAATTTTGTGCAGAAAAGGTGTTTGCTATTTGGTTTTGCTGTGTGTCTGTTGGGGTGTTGTCGTGTTCACTTAATAGAGCAGCGGGAATTTGTGGAGTGGAAACTAGATAGTCGGTTTTTGGCGTGGGAAATTTGGCGTTGCCCCTAAATTGTGACAGTTTTACGGGCTTGTCCGCATTTTGCACAATGCATATTTCGTTTGAAAAGGTCAACACTTCTTTAATGGAAATAATTCGATGCTCGCTTGCCGCGCTTGTTTTGTTATTTTCTTTAACCACAATTTTTTCCAGTTTTGTGGGCGTGTTAATTTCAATGTCTTCAATTGTGCCTAAGTGATTGCCGCTTAAGTCAATTACGGAAGAGTTTATGGGATTGTGAAGATTTTTTGTGGAAAGAGAGCAGGCATCACAAAGCAACAACACTCCTTGATTTTTTATTAGCACGCAATTTTCGTTGGTTTTATAGATGTCCTTTGCGGGCAACAGCAAGTGCAGATTTTCCTTTTCATTATATATTGTGTAATAAACGCATCTTTTGCCTTTGGGGTCGAGCAAAACATTTTCTATTGTGCCCACAATCAAACTGTCGAATATGCTTATTACCTTTGCAGATATTATTTCGGAAATTTTTAACATTTTTTTCTCTCCTTTAGATAAAGATTAAAAACTATATGTTAATGTATATGCAATGATTGTGCCTAAAAATACTTTATCCCACTTGTATTAATTTGTATTAAATCCGCTTTTGATGTTACAATAGGAATATAAAATTATCAAACAATTAGGAAACTGTCTATTAATAAAACCAGCCAAAAATATA
>CAYJCT010000034.1:7807-8983 GCA_964368745.1 uncultured Christensenella sp.
CCAAAAATATAACAACTAAAAACCAACGAGCGAAACCAAACCCAACCGAAAACTTACTAACCAAAAACCTACCAGTCGATAAACCAACCAAACAAAAATTGTCTAAACAATAAATAGTATCAAAGGAGACATTTTGGGGTTTTTTTATAATTTGAAATCACTATTTAGCAAAAACATCGAATGCTCGCGTGAGTTGGAGGGCAAATTTTTTCATTTGTTTAGGAAAGGCGCTTCTCGTGTTCACTTCAACCACAACATCATTGTGCCTCACGGGTTTGTGGCGGTTTTTGTGTATCGCGACCGCGTGTGCGATGTGGTGGAGTCGGGCAAACACAAAATTTGCGCCACTGTTATGCCTATGTTTTTTAAACGCATCAAAGGTGTTTTTGCTCCAAAGAAATTCAAGTTGTTAAAAAGTGTGGTGGCGGATGTTTATTTTTTGAACATAACAAAGCAGAGTAATTTTACCTTTTTTTCCAACCAGCCCTTTTATCTAAGAGATGAAAAGTTTGGAAAAGTGAAGGGAAATGCCGAGGGCGTGTGCGATTTTGTGGTGGAGGATGCTAAGGCGCTTATGGTGACACTGTTGAAAAACTATGCGGTGCTGAAAAATGAAAGGGCGCTATTTGAGTTGAAAACATGGCTGGGAAACGCAGTGACCAACAGCCTTGAAAAAAGCAAAATCGGATTTTCCGATTTGCTCACTAAAAACGAAATGGTAAACGACTTTTTGTTTGACAGGCTACAACATTACTTTTCGGATGTGGGAATTTCGCTTTCAAAAATCAATCTCCACGCATTTTTGTTTGATAAAAAGTTGCAAAAGCAAGTGGCAGAATATTTGATTGACTATAAAGTGAAAGACAACAATTTTTTTGCTCAAAGTGAAGTGGTGTTTGAAGAAATGACGGTGGACAGGCAGGTTAAACTAAGTGAAAACAAAGTGGAAAAAAACACTTCTAGTGACACTGTTTGCGACAATTGCGGGGCTAGAGTTAGTGCGGTTTTCAACTATTGTCCCAACTGCTCCAACAAACTGCGGTAACTAAATTGTTTTGGCAGCGTGGAAGCATATTGCAAAAAATACTTGTATTTGAGAAAGAAAATGTGGTAACATATATTAAAGAAAAAAGGAAGTAGAAAAATGGCAAGATTTAACAAAGATATGACAATTGG
>CAYJCT010000035.1:0-8796 GCA_964368745.1 uncultured Christensenella sp.
ATCCTATTATAACTATTTCATAGTTTTACTTAACCGCTTCATATTTTTTTTACAATTAAATTATAATAATATCATAATTTTTTCCGAAAACTTTTAAGCATTCTTCCACAAATCTTTATAAAGCACAACATGGTTTTTAATGTCTGCCGAGTGGCGAACATCCTTAATTAAATTTTCCAGCCTTGCATTAAACGCGTTTGTGTCGGGGCTGATTAGGTCATAGAAATATTGAAACAAAGTTTTTTCAGATGTGTAATTGACCTTTACTTGCGACAACTTTTCAACCATTGCACTATAGTCGGCGGTACCTAAATTTAATAGCACATTTTCGTCAAACAAATTTGCGTTGTCTGCCAAATAGGATCCTGCGTAAACATTTGTGGAGTCGCCCGCGTAGTCACCTGCATAAATCATGATGTGATATCCATAGGCTGTCACAATCGGCTCAAAATAAACTTGACCCACCTGATAATTTTTCTCAAACATGTCGCGCGCTGCATTTGCAAAAGCCGCTTCCATTTGATCGGTCACTGTGGTGTCGATGTTCACTGCATAGTAGAAATCAGCAGTTGTGCTGGCTGTATCGTCATTGTACTCTTTTACATATTCTTGAAACTTGGTCATTTTTCTTTCTTTAGAATCACTCAGCGAAAATGGAATTGCTTCCACATCAGTCTTGATATCCTGAAACAATTTAAGTGCAAAAACTTCTTTTTCCAAACCGGATGCTGCCACCCTCTCAATGTCCGCCTGCAGTCCGTGTTTTTCATAATATGGATCACTGCCTGCTTGCGCTTTTAGATTGTCTATCTCTGCTTTTTGCGCGTCATCAAACTGCACCAACACATGACTTACTAGAGCATAGCCCTCGCTTGCAGTTGGATGATAATAAACAAAATTGCTGCTAGAATTTTGCATTGCTGTGTTGTAAGCAGCAACTCCGCCCACCTCGCGAGAAAACTCTACCTGTTGCTTTTTATAGTTTTCTAAAAAATATTCAATAACTAATTCACTTGGAATTTCAGAGTTTGCAGTGAAGAAATTTTCATAAGCTGTTAAATATTTTTGATTAGTGAAAGCGGTTATTAGCCTTTCTTCTTCGTGTGTCAACACAGCGCTCTCTTTAACGCTTCTGCCCTCGGATTTTGCACGAGATTGAAGTTGTTTAATAAATCTGGCATAAGCCTCGTCGGAAACATCGCCGTTCAATTTAGTGTGCACAAACTTTTCAGGAACTGTCGTTGTGTTGTCAAACGCCTCAACCGTTTTTTGTACACGCTCTAGCGCCCCGTCCACAAAACGAACTTGCGGAGTGTAGGTGTCATCAGTCGCTGCTTCAGCGTCATCTTGGTTTTGTTCAAGCCCACGCTCTTTCAAAACCTCATCTTCAATTTGATCAATGGAAGTCTGCATTTGCTCCTGCGCCTTATATCTGATTTCCTTGGTGTGATCGGAAATGTTAATAAACTCAAGCGTTTGGTTTTGCTTTTTTATTTCTTCCATCAATAGATGGTTGTTAATCATATTTTTTGCCGACTCTTCAATTGACTCTTGCAAAGTCATGGAGCCATTACTGTATTGCGAGTAGCCGTAGTTATAAAAAGCGTTAAGCAACTCTCCCCGCGTGAAAGCGTGGCCGTTAACATAAATCACTTTTTGATTGTGATAAAGAGCATTGTCGCTGGTAACAAAATTGCACGCCGACAACCCAAACAACATCACAAAACTAAGACACAAAACTAAAATCATTCTAACAAGTTTTTTCAAAATAGTCGTTTCCTTCAAATTAAATAATATTACTGCTTAGTATTATACTAAATATTTCACTTAAATTGCAAGTATAATTCCTAAATTATTACAGTATCAAAAAAATTATGGTCTTTTCTTTTCCCATTTAAACCAATAACTGAGAAATTTGCTTTTTTTATTTTGAAGTTTTGATAAGAAAATTACAATCGGTTTTTAAAAACACTTATGCCTTATCAATAAATTAATAACAATATTACAAATAAATTAATAAATTATTACAATTAAAATTAACAAATTATTGCAAATTTTCTCCATTATGTCTATGGTTTTATTTTTATCTTTCCATCCACATTTTTTTCGGTCTTTGGCAGTTGGTTGCAACTTGATTTGAATTATTTTTTTCTATTCTTCTATTATTCCTCTATTATTCTTCTATTATTTTATAGGGTTTTTATATTGTTTTTTTGTTATATATCAAGCAGTTTTTTATAGATTATATTATTTTTCAAGTTTACGAAAGCGCATTTTAAAAAATTTTTGCTACATTGCTGCCGACAAATTTTTTAGCAAATTAATTGTTAAATCAAGCAAAAACTGTTTTTCAATTTTTTGAGAAATGGTTAGTTGCGGACGCGTTTTTATGTTCATCTCAACCTCAAGGTTTTCATTTTTACCCAGCACTCTCACCGCAAAAACAGCATTTTCCTGCGTTGTAAATTCCAAGGAAACACTTGAGTCATGAACAAACAATTGTCTCACTCCACACTTTTTAGACAGGTTTTTAATGTAGCCAATCTTACTAATATTTTGCACCTCCATCGGCACAATACCATACACATCCTCACACTCATTAATAACCCTTTGCAAATCGCCATCGGTGATAATCTTAGAAATTTTTTGATACATCTGCATGCGGCGCTCGTTGTTTTCAATATAGTTTTTAGGAATAAACGCATCAAAAACTGTGGTGATTTTTACCTCATCATTTTCCACCTGTGCCACCTTGTTGCTAACTTCATTGATTGCCGCTTGCAATAATTCCACATACATTGCGTAGCCCACTTTGTGCAAATGTCCGTGCTGTTCTTTTCCCATAACATCGCCCGCTCCCCTAATTTCCAAGTCGCGAAGAGCGATTTTGAACCCGCTAGAAAGCGCAGTAAACTCGGTTATTGCCTGCAGGCGCTTGTAGGCGTTTTCGGTTAGCAATTTGTTTGTGTTGTAGGTAAAATATGCGTACGCCTGCCTGTCACTTCTGCCCACTCTGCCTTTCAATTGATATAACTGCGACAGCCCCAAGTTGTCGGCGTCCACAATAATAAGCGTGTTTGCATTTGGCAAATCAATGCCGTTTTCAATTAGCGTTGTAGCAATAAGCACATCGGTTTGCCTGTTGTATAATTTGAAAATTGCGTTTTCCAACTGCCGCTGAGGCATCTGCCCATGAGCCACATCCACCACGCACGAGTTTCCTAAAAGATCGGTTATTCTTTTCGAAAAAGCATAAATACTCTCCACTCGATTGTAAACAATAAGCACCTGACCGCGCCTTTCCAACTCTTGCAAAATTGCAGATTTAACCAAACCGTCGGAATATTCCAGCACTTGCACCGCAACATTCAGCCGAGACAGCGGTGGAGTTTCAATAACAGAAATATCGCGGATGCCCACCATCGACATGTGCAAAGTTCGCGGAATGGGCGTTGCGCTAAGGGTTAGTACATTTATATTTTTTCTCAATTCCTTTAACTTTTCCTTGTCTTCCACGCCAAACTTTTGCTCTTCGTCCAAAATCAACAGCCCTAAATTTTTGTAGCGGATGTTTTTGTTCAAAAGTTTGTGAGTACCCACCACCATGTCGATTTCGCCATTGCTTAGTTGCTGTAAAATCTTTTCCGTCTCTCTGGATGTTTTAAACCTGTTCAGCACTTCAATTTTCACGCCAAAGTTTTCCATTCTCACAACCGCTGTATTAAAATGTTGCTCGCTGAGAATGGTGGTGGGGCATAAAATTGCCACTTGGCGCCCATGCGAAATAGTCTTGAACGCAGCACGCAAAGCCACTTCCGTTTTGCCAAAACCCACATCTCCGCAAATAAGCCTGTCCATAACTTTGCCTACTTCCATGTCTGCCTTGATGTCGTTTATTGCCTTTAACTGATCGGGCGTTTCCGAAAAACTAAAACTTTTTTCAAACGCAATTTGCATCTCGTCATCAGGCGGATAAACCACCCCTTTTGTCTGCATGCGTTCAGCATAGACACGCACCAAATCAATTGCCATTTTACGCAAATTGTCTTTAACATTTTTCTTAATGCGCGCAAACTCAACGCCACCAATTTTGTTAAGCGACGGAGCAGCGCCCGTGGAAACATATTTTGAAAGCGAGTCCAAATTTTCTACCGGTACATATAGTCGGTCGTCAAATTTGTAGGATATCACAACATAGTCTTTCACCGAACCGCTCAGCGTTAACGCCTGCACTCCCAAACACTTTCCCACGCCATGGCGCGCGTGCACCACAAAATCGCCTTCCACCGGAAGAAAGATTTCACTCACTCCACCGCTTTTTTGCTCCTCCCTGCCCAGCACATCAGCAACACCTATTGCCACAATTTTTTCGTCGGCAAAGGAAAAAGATAGCGGAAAATCTTTTAGCACTAAATTCACTTCGCCCCTAACCACATTCGACATCGATTGAGCGATGTTAACAAACCTGTTGCCCAAACTTTTCTTCACGCGGACTGCGCCTTCGTTTCCTCGCACAAAAATTATGTAGGTGTATTTTGTGTTTTTCTCAACATCGTTTGCCAGCAATTTAAGGTTTACACTATAGTTTAGTTTTGGAAGCACTCCAAAAGAAAAAACACGCGACGGTTTAAACAAATTGTTTGCGTTTGACAGCAGTTGAAATGCAATTTTAGCAAATCCATTTAATTTATTTAATACCTCGTTTAAAGTGAACCAGCACTCACTATGAGCCGCCAAAAACTTGTGTGCATCTTTTTTTGTTTTAAACATTTCACGCGTTATTTTTTCATTTTCAACAAGTTCAAAATATGTTTTTTTTGCGTCCGAAAAAACTATTAACGCATCGTCCGTCAAGTCCAAAATATTGCTGGAACAGTTTTTGGAAAAAGGCACAAACCAGTAGTTGTTTTTTGCCAGAATTTCCACTTGCTCTACATCAAAATTAGAAAAATATTCTTTGGTTTTTTTGTGTTTTTGTAAAGCCACTTTAACTAATTCGTTATCAATTTCAAGTTGTGAATTTGTGGTGAGCGAAAAGAAAGTCACATCTTTTGTGGTAAGCATTGTGACATTATCAAACTCTTTTATTTCTGACAACTGGTCAAAATCAAAATATAGCCTAAAGGGGCTTTCGTGAGCCAAAGCAAACACATCCACAATGTCGCCTCTAACGGCATACTCACCACTTTTTGTCACAAAGTCTACTCTTTTATAATCAAAAGTGGTAAGCAATTGTAAAAAAGTGGTGAAATCGCAATTTTCTTTGTTTATTATTTTGCAGTTGTCGAGTATGTAACTTTTGTTTACCACGCGTGATAAAAGCAACGCAGGAGTAATCACTAGTGCGTCTAGTGACCCCCTTGTAAACTTTGCAAGCGTATTGAAAATTTGCAAGTTTTCTTCTGTGTATGCATTTAGATCATAGTTTATGGCGCTGGTAATCACATCCACCTTTAGGCTAGCGTTTTTATAAATTTCAGCAACTTCTCGTGCAACAGAAGCATCCGTTGCAACAAAAATAATCATCTTATTCTGACTGAGAGTAAGTGCAATTTTTTCACCCAAACCAGTGCCGAACACGCTGACACTTTCCTTGTTTTCTATTGACTGCAAAAGTGTTGAAACTATGCCATCTTTTAAAAATAATTTATCAAACACCTACTCACTATCCCTTTGCCTGTTTAATATGAAATCTTCAATTTGCCCAGTCACATCGGAGTGCAAATTTTCAAAAACAACGCGGTCTTCCGCACTCACTTTTGAAAGCACAAAACTTGTTAAATCGCGAATATTTTCTTTTCCAATTCCCACTCTAAGTCGTGAAAATTCGTTGGTGCCAATATGTGCAATAATATTTCTCATACCGTTGTGAGTGCCCGCACTGCCTCGTAATCTGAATCGCGTGCTGCCCAGTTTTAAATCAATATCGTCATACACCACAAGTAAATTTGTCGCATCCAGTTTAAGAGAATTAAGTGCATTTTGCACTGCTTGTCCGCTTGCATTCATATATGTTTCGGGTTTTAACAACAGCACCTTTTCGCCCTCAAAAAACATTTCTGCAACTTTGGATCTATATTTGGTTTTAGAAAATTTGGCGTCATGTTTTGCCGCAAAAGCATCCAACATGTCAAAACCAATGTTATGATAAGTGCGTTGATATTCTGCGCCGATGTTTCCCAGCCCCACTATAATTTTCATAATTTTTCTCCACTGATTAATAAATAATTAGAATTTTAATAAAATAAAGATGTTTCTTATTTTATTTTAATATTTGTCAAAACGATTTTTATAAACGGATTTTTTCTAGCATTTAAACATAATAAAAAGTTGTTTAATTTTCTTTTTTACTTTTTCTTAAATCTTCAAAAAATGTGCTTAACATGCTCTCGCACTCTACCTGCATTACGCCACCCACTATTTCGCACTTGTGATTAAAATTGTTATTTGTTGCCAATTGATGTGTGGGATATTTTCTGTCGTACGCACCAAACACAATTTTTTTAACACGCGCACTCAGCAGTGCGCCCATGCACATCAAACAAGGCTCTTTAGTTACATACACCACGCAATCATCTAGCCTAAAATTTTTAAGTTTTCTGCTGGCTTTATGAATGGCAACAATTTCTGCGTGAGCCACTGCGGAGCGTTGTTTTTCTTTTTTGTTGTAGCCGGTTGAAATCACTTTGCCCTCTTTTACAACCACAGCACCCACAGGCACATCACAAAATTTTTTGCATTTCTTTGATTCGTTTAGCGCCAAAGACATAAAATATTCGTCGGTTTTTTCCATTAAAAAAGTTTTTCCTTTTTAAAAATATTATTATTTATGATTGAACATAACATTATTATGATTGAACATGTTGTTGTTTATATTTAAAAATACATTATTTATGATTTAAAGAATTATCATTTATGATTGAACATAACCTTATTTGTGATTGAAAATATTGTTCTTTATAATTTAAACTATTATTGTTTATGATTTAAAGAATTGTTATTTATGATATGTTATATTGTTTAAAATAGTGGTGGCTCTATATATTTGCTCGCAAAGAATCACGCGCATAAGTTGATGAGGAAAAGTGAGTTTTGAAAAACTTAGCAGCATGTTTGCCTTTTCTTTTAGCGATGCGCTCACGCCATAACTGCCTCCAATCACAAAGGTCACAACAAAACTGCCCGTACTTATGTTTTTAAGTGTTTTTGCAAACTCTAAACTGTCCATATTTTTGCCTTCAATGTCGAGCATTATAATATGGCCTTTGAGAAACTGTTCCAGTCTTGCACTTTCTTTAACCTGAACTTTAGCAATTTCTGCGCTGTTTATTTGCTTAGAAATCTTTTCTTCTGCCACTTCCACAATTTCCACGCTGTGATAGCGCGACAGTCGCTTAACATATTCCGCAACTGCGCTTTGATAAAATTTTTCTTTTATTTTTCCCACGCACACAATATTTATTTTCATCAAAACAACCCCCAAATAAATGTGAACAGCGTAACCACCGCTCCCAACACAATTGCACTGACCAGAAAAATGTTGTCTTTGAATGTGCTTTTATAAACACTGGTTTGCTTAGGAAGCACAATGTCTATGGGGCTTTTCATTTCTTCCACATTCAGACTAAGAGTTGTGGTGGTTTCCAAAAGATAACGCACTTCTTCATTTTCGTTAAGTTTTATGGGCGCATTTTTCTTATAGTTCTCGATTTTGCTATAGGCTTTATTTATGGCGTATTCCACATTTTTTAATATGGAATGGCGATAGAGCAAATATATAAGCAGCGACAAAATTGCCGTAATAATGATCAGCAACACAAATATAAATAAAAACGCACTAAAAAATCTGTGCCCTAAAAAATAGTCGTTAATTTTAGTGTAGAAGTTTTTGCCCCAGTAGCCGTTGTGGGCGGCAAATTCCAAATAAACGCCAATCATATTGTTTACAAAGTGAATGATAACAGCTGGCCAAATGTTCTTGGAAACCACCGCCACCAAACCTAACAACATACCTAAAATTATGGCAAAAAATACCTGATTTATATTAAAGTGGATCAGCCCAAACAGAACTCCACTTAACACAATAGAGCGCTTAAACCCGATGTGTTTTGTGCCTTGAAGTAGCAATCCGCGATGTAAAAATTCTTCACAAAGAGAGGGCAATATTGCAATTGTTAGAATTTGCACATAAAAAGTTGTGTTTGTGTAGGGTTCGCTCGTTCCAAAATATGTGGGTTGGCGATAGCCAATAATGCTGATGATTCCGCTAAACATGGTGGAAATCACAATGTTAATAACAAACGCCAGTACTCCAATTGCCAAACTTATTAGCAGCACATTGAAGTTTATTTTATAGTAGTTGCTGGTTTTAAAAACCTGCTTGGGAGTAACTTTTATCAGCAAGCAATAAAGAGTGAGTGGTAACAAAAACATTATAAAAACCTGAATCAAAAGCGTTGCGGCAATGTCTAGTTCGTTGCCTGCAAGTCCTTGAAAAAGCCAGCCGTCGTTGTAGCCAATGCGCACAAAAACAAACACTATTAAACACACAAAATAAATAAAATATGTTTTAAAAATCGATTTATTTTTGCGTTCTTTTATCATATTGCTCCTTTTTTTGCATTGTTTATTTTTATATTTAACAATCAATAACTGTTTTTTGGTGTTGCATGTTTTAGATGTGTAAATATTTTTTTTACTATTTTTACATTTGCATGCTAATTATTTTTCCATTGTTTTTCATTATTTTTTTTACTATTTTTACTTTGCTAGCCAACGGTTTCTGCGTTATTTTTT
>CAYJCT010000036.1:0-8694 GCA_964368745.1 uncultured Christensenella sp.
GTTTTTTAGATGATTTTTTAAAGATAAAAAGAAAGGACAACTCCGGACTTTTTCCCTATCAAAAACTCATCGGTCAGTTTGGAATTGCAATCATTTTAGCATTTTTTATTTACAATTCCATATTTATCGGCAGTAGTGTAAAACTGCCGTTTAGTGATATTTCACTGGATTTTGGCGTTTGGATTATACCTTTTGTGATAATCTTTTATCTTGCCGTTACCAATTCGGTCAACCTAATCGATGGGCTGGACGGGCTGGCAGGCGGTGTGAGCGTGGTGATACTAATCACAATTTTCATCATTCTAGGGCTTGATATCAACGGCATGGTGGAAGCAGGGGCAAGAGGAGAGCAAGTTCGCGAACTGGTTAATATGCTGATTTTATGCGGAGGTGTGATTGGCGGATTGTTGGTTTTTTTATGTTTCAATAGTTTTCCCGCAAAAATTTTTATGGGTGATACGGGCTCTCTCGCACTTGGTGGCGTGATTGCAACTCTACTTGCTTTTTCAAATAATTATTTGGTAATAATTATTGTGGGATTGTTGCTGGTACTGACCACACTTAGCACCATTATTCAGGTGGGTTATTATAAACTCACCAAAAAGAGAGTTTTTAAAATGACACCACTGCATCATCATTTTGAGTATAGTGGTTGTACTGAAACAAAGATTGTAGCCATATATATAATAATAACAATAATTCTTTGTATAACTGTTATTTATTTTTGGTTATGATGAGGTGAATGGTATGAAAGAGTATGCACGCGTGTTGATTTTTGGTTATGGCACAAGCGGAAAAGCAGTGGAGGAAGTGCTGTGTGATAAAAAAATCAGTTATAATATCTACGATAAAGACAAAAATAAAGTAGACAAAAAACTCTACATATTTCCAAACAAGAAAAATATATTGTATTTTGACACTATAGTGTTGTCTCCCGCAATTGATGCGGACACAAAAATTTTGCGGTATGCTCGAAAAAAAAATAGAACTGTTATGAGCGAATTGGAATTTGGGTTTCAATTGCTTAAAAGTTCCACAAAACTAATTTCCATAACAGGCACTAATGGCAAAACAACTATCACATCCATGCTTTGTCACACGATTGCCAATTTAACAAAAAATAAAGTTGCGGCTGTGGGAAATATAGGAAATCCACTAAGTGCGGTGTGGAGAGAGGCTTTTGATTATCTTGTGTGCGAAGTCAGTTCTTTTCAATTGCAAGCAATAGACGCTTACACAAGTGATATTTCAGTGTTTGTAAATTTGTTTGAAGACCATATTGACAGGCACAGCACTTACGAAAATTATGTTTTGAGTAAACTTAATTTATTTAAAAACAACACTAAAAAAAGTAAAGTAATTTTAAATGCAGACGATGAAGAAGTCATGAAAAACTGCAAAAATGTTGTGGGTCAAAAGTATTATATTTCTAAGCAGCAAAAAGTTAAAGGCGTTTATTTGAGCAAAAAATTTCGTGTGATGAGTAATTTGAACGGCAAGTCGGTAGATATGTTTGACATAAGAAAACTGCATTTTCCATCGATATTTTATGACAACATTTTATGTGTAGTACTATGCATATTGTTGTTAAACATAAATACTGACAAGATTTTACAAGTGCTTGATAAGTATGAGATAATGTCACATAGATATGAGATAGTGTCATCAATTAACGATGTATTGTATATTGACGACAGTAAAGCGACAAATACTCACTCTGTTATACATAGTGTAAAAAACACAAATTGTGATGTAAACTTGTTAATTGGTGGGATTAATAAAAATCTGAAGTTTGAAAAGTTGTTTGAGCAAAGGGATGCAAATGTAGCAAATTACATAACTTTTGGCGCGTCGGGCAAGCAGATTTTAAAAATTGGAAAAAAGTATGCGCTAAAAAATATTTATTATTTTCCCACACTAAAAGAAGCAATTATATTTGCTCGCGATGTGGCAATGCCAGGCAGTGCCGTTTTGCTTTCGCCGGGGTGTGCCAGTTTTGACGAATTTTTAAATTACGCCGAGCGGGGCAACTTTTTTAAAAATATTGTGTATAAAATGGAAGCAGAGTATGAGAACAAAAACAACGAGTAGGGCGCTACTTATTGTGGTGTTTATTTTAATTGCAATTGGGTTTGTATTTATCTATTCTGCGTCAAATTATTCTGCGCAGCAAAATATGGGCGACAAATTTCATTTTGTTAAAAAACAATTTTTTGGTTTTGTGTTGGGTATAGTTGCGCTCTTATTTGCATACAAATTTGACTACCACAAATTCCTAAAATTCAGGTGGCACATAATTATAGTTTCACTATTATTATTAGTGTTGGTTTTTGTACCATTTATTAGTGTGTCGGCAAACGGTGCGCGGCGCTGGATTGGTTTTGGTAGCCTAACAATTCAGCCTAGCGAAATTGCAAAGTTTGGATTTGTTATTTTTACCAGTTGTTATATGTCGCTAAACTATAACAAAATGAAAACACTAAAAGGCATTTTGCCTGTTGTTGCTGCTGGAGGGCTGATTTGTTTGCTGGTGCTATTGGAGCCCAATTTGAGTGTTACGCTTTGCATTGGCATGGTTATGATACTGATGCTTTTGGTGGGCGGTATTAGTTTTAAACATTTTTTGCTACTGTTAATTCCAGCAGTCGCGCTTGTGCCCATATTAATTGTTTTGGAGCCTTATAGAATTCAAAGACTTATGGCTTTTCTAAATCCGTGGGCAAATCCGCTGGAGGAAGGCTATCAGTTAATTCAGTCACTCTATTCGCTAGGAGCAGGCGGAGTTTTGGGATTGGGGCTGTTTAATAGCAGGCAAAAATATTTATTTTTGCCGTTTAGTGAAAGCGATTTTATTTTTTCAATTATTGGCGAAGAGGTGGGTTTTATTGGCGCAACATTTGTGATTTTGCTATATTTATGGCTAGTCCTGCTTGGTATCAGAATTGCAATTAAATCCAAAAACCGATTGGGGTGTTATATGGCGTTTGGTATAATTGCTCTCATTGGCGTGCAAGCGCTAATAAACATTGCAGTTGTCACGGGTACAATTCCACCCACGGGTATACCGCTGCCTTTTGTGAGCGCGGGTGGTACCTCACTTGCTGTTTTTATGGCGTCCATTGGTATACTACTAAACATCAATAAAAACTCAGATAACAGTGTTGTTAGCAATAGCGAAACATTAGGAATCCATAAAACAGGCGGCCTTTTTGAAAATTTTTCGTTTAATATGAAAAGGAAAAAGGGCTGAATGCGCATTGTGCTTGAGGCTTTCGTATTGGTGTGGGTTTATTTATATATTAATAAGCCAATTAAATAAATACATTTATGTGGGTAAGTAGAGTAGGGGAAAGGAAGTCAACTAAAAATTGTTTTTAGTTGCAAGCCGTTTAGGCTTTTGAAATTGCAATGCAGCAATTTCAACTTCCTCCCCGTTTTTTTTTGCTAGTACAATCATTTAAACTTCATTGATAAAGCCTGCACGAAAATAATACAATCCACAAACCCCGCATGATACACGCCGTTAGGGCGCTTTGTGATAAAGCCTGCAGAATAAAAATACTAGTAATTAAAAACAATTTGATACATGATCCAAACTAAGTTTGGCCTTGTGATAAAACTTGCACAATAAAAATACAACCCACAAAAACCCCTTATGATACAGGGCTCAAGGTCCCCACCTTGTGACATAAAAATTGATTTATCCATACAATAAAATAGGACGAAAATACTTTTGCGAGTATTTTTGCATACATAACAAACATTTTATAACTTTGTTGATTTAGCGACTTGCTAAACAGACAACAAAACCCAAAAATTTTATTAAAAACCTTAACGATTTAATAGGAGAATGTATGGAATCTTTATTTATCAAAGGTGGGCGAACGCTTTCGGGCGAACTTGACATTGCATGCTCAAAAAACGCAACATTGCCCATACTTGCTGGTGCTCTTATGAGCGGGGGACAGGTGCTGCTTAAAGACTGCACTTTTTACTCAGATGTTTTATACATGGTAAAAATTTTACGCGACCTAGGCTGTGAAACTAACATACAAAACAACGAAATATTTATCAACGCAGCGGTTGCAGACAAATTTTGCGTAAAAGAAGAATACACAAAAAAAGTGCGCTCCAGCATATTCATGCTAGGACCACTGCTAACCAAATTCAAAAAAGCAAAAGTTGCATACCCCGGCGGCTGCAACATAGGCACACGCCCCATCGACCTGCACCTAAAGGGTCTAGAAAGTTTAAATGTGAAAATTGAAGAACGCCACGGCTACATATTTTGCGACGGAAAAAACATGCGCTCAGGCGATGTCCACCTCGACTTTCCCAGCGTCGGCGCCACAGAAAACATAATGATGGCGGCGGTGTGCTTAAAGGGCAGAACCACCATATACAACTCAGCCAAAGAACCAGAAATTGTGGATTTGCAAAACTTTATCAACGCAATGGGCGGCAAAGTAAACGGCGCAGGTAGCAGCACCATAACAATCGACGGCGTAAAAACACTTACAAGCGTGGAATACACACCCATCAGCGACCGAATTATTGCAGGAACCTACCTCATTGCCTGCGCAATTGTAGGCGGCGATGTGCTGCTTAAACGCTGTAATGCAGAACACAACTTAGCACTGATATCGAAACTAAAACAATCGGGCTGTAAAATAACCTACACAGACAACGAAATTCATTTCTCATCCAAAAACCGTCTAAAAAGCATCCCCAGAATCGAAACCCAACCATACCCCGGCTTTCCCACCGACCTGCAAAACCAAATCCTAACATTGCAAACGGTGAGCCGTGGCACAAGCGTGATAAGCGAAAACCTGTTTGAAACACGCTTCAAGATTTTCACAGAACTTAGCAAAATGGGCGCCGACATCACAATAAACAACCAAATTGCAATTGTGAAAGGCGTGCCAAAACTCTACGGCGCAAATGTGATTGCAACCGACCTTAGAGGTGGCGCAGGTCTAGTAATTGCGGGACTTGTTGCAGAAGGCTACACAACCGTTCACGACATTTTCCACATCGACCGCGGCTACAAAAACATAGAAGACGATTTGCAAAAATTAAATGCCGATATTAAAAGAATATTATAAAAAAATATATTTTTTGTTTTTATTTTAGCACCATAATTTAAAATTTACGCGTCTTTCAGTTGTAGATTTGTTTGTTTTTATGCTAATATTTAATCGTAATATCAAAATGGTTGCTAAATCTTTAGCATAGTTTCAAAAAACAGTAAAATTCAACCATAATGCTATTATTTTAGGATATTAATTTATATGAAAAACAAACGATTGATTGGTTTGATGGTGGTTTTTGCGCTGGTGGCACTCGTGGTTATTTTAAACAGCACGGTATTCACACTGCAAACGGTATCTCTAAACTGGCTGACAACTCAATATAAATTTAAAGAAGAAACAGACACTCAAATTTTTTCGGATATTTCGTTGCCGCTGGGCGACAGTGTTTTTACACTTAATAAATCAAAACTAATTACCGACCTAGAAAAGAAACAACCTTTCTTAAATGTGGTGAGTGTGGAAACGATTTTTCCTAACAAAATCGTGCTGCATGTGGCGGAACGCACCAGTTTGTATGCGCTAAAACTAAGTTCCAATAACTACGCAATTTTGGATCAGCAACTAAAAGTGCTGGAGTTTAAAGAGGCGTCGCTGCTGCCACCAAAATCGGAAGGCCGACCGGTTATTGTGAGCGTGCTTAACTCGTCTAACATAAACGAAACCGACTTTTCAATAGGCGAAAAAGTGCAAGCGTCTAATTTTGCAACCGTGCTGTCATCACTGACCTATTCTTTTATGGAAGGGGGAACAACGCTGCAGTCGGAAGAGTTGCCGCTGCTGATTTCGGGCACGATTAATTCCATCCAACTCGACGACGCCACCAAAAATGTGGATATTCAAACCAGTTACGGCACAAACATAAAAATTGTGGATGTCACTGTTGATTTAACCAAAAAACTTATGCTTTCATTTGTTAGATATTTTGACATGACAGAAAGCGAAAAAGCCATGGGCGCAAATTTAACCATATTCGTTTCAAAAAATGTTGAAACTGGCTATATCACTGCTAATTTAATTGAAAATTAAACCAATAAAGTATGCGAAAGCAAAGCAAAATCAATTGACAAAATTATAATCGATTAATATACTTAAAACAATAAGTATATTTTTTTATGGGTGCGTGTTTATGGGAATAGTTGCCGCATTGGATGTGGGCTCGAGCAAAATTAGGTTAATGGCAGGCGAAATTGGCGTGAACAATAACTTTTTGCTTGCAGGCTACGCCGAGCGCGATTACGCAGGCTTTTTAGACGGTGAGTTTTTGAAAGTGGACGAGTTGGAAGAGAGTATAACCCATGTTGTGGGCAGCGTGCAAAAAAAGGCAAAATTCAAAATAACCAAACTGTTTGTGGGCGTGCCTGCTGATTTTTGCATAAATGTGAAAGCCACTTTCGAACAACGCTTTCGCACCAAAACAACCATCACAAAAAAGCACATCGACGCTTTGTTTTCCAAAGAAATCGAAGGGTATCCGTCGCACACAGTGCTGTCAATTTCCTCCCTTTATTTTTCGCTGGACAACAACGCAGAAAAACACGACAGCTTGCTGGGCAAAAGCGCCTCTGCCATAAAAGTTGTCGCATCAGTGATTTTAGCGGAAAACAGTTTTGTATCATTGCTGGAACAACTGCTTAATAATTTAAAGATTAAAGAACACGCTTTTTTAAATTCGTCGCTTTGCTTAGGCGTGCATTTGCTTACCAAAAAAGAAAAGCAAGCGGGCGCCACCATTCTGGATGTGGGTTACATAAACACCGCCATTTTCAACTTTCAAAACGACGGTATTGTGGATGTTTCGAGTTTGTCGCTGGGTGGGGCGTATGTGACGAGCGATTTAAGCGAAATTTTAAAACTGCCGTTCTCGGAGGCTGAAAAATTAAAGCGCATGTTGGTGCTAACTCTTAGACCCACGGCAATTGATTTTTATGAACTTGAAATCAACAAAAAAATTGTGAAGATTGACGCCAAAACTGCAAATGACATTGCGCTTGCGCGTATAGATTTGTTCACCGATGTGGTGCAAAATTGTTTAAACAACTTTTCTAAAATGGACGCGAAACAGGACACCATTTACCTCACGGGCGGGGGACTGGCGTTTATGAAAGGCATAAAATATTACCTTTCTAAAATCATGAAAAAAAATGTGAAAATCAAATCTTCTCCGCTGTTGCAATTTGAGTCTCCAGCAATGTCGAGTGTGGTGAGTTTGCTGTTTGTTGCACTAAAATTTGAAAATAACTAAAATTTTCGAGTTTTTGTTACTATTTTTATCCAGCAAATTGAAAATATGACGCAATAACCTTTTGATTTTTTTTGGTTTTGCGATAAAATATATTGTATAATAATGTTTATTAAAATTTTTATTTCCATTTTTAATCACTAATATTTAAGGAAGGTCGCTATGGTTAATCAAGAGTTTTATGATACACAGGAAGACAACAGTTATTCCCCAATTTGTAACATCAAGGTGGTGGGCATTGGCGGTGGCGGAAACAACGCTGTCAACCGCATGGTAATTGCAGGCATAAAAAGTGCTGAGTTTGTTGCTATCAACACCGACAAACAGGCGCTGCTTATGAGCAGAGCAAAGCATCGCATTCAGATTGGCGAAAAATTAACAGGTGGCAAAGGCGCAGGCTCTGAACCCGATGTGGGCAAAAAAGCGGCTGAGGAAAGCAAAGAAATCATTGCTCAGATGCTGGAAGGCACCGACCTTGTGTTTATCACTGCCGGCATGGGCGGCGGAACGGGAACGGGTGCTGCTCCGGTGATTGCAACTCTTGCTAAAGAAATGGGGATTTTGACAATTGCAGTGGTAACAAAACCGTTTGGTTTTGAGGGCAGAAGAAGAATGGAAAATGCTGATTTGGGCATTCGTGAACTTAAAAACTGCGTGGACACTCTTGTGGTTATTCAAAACGAAAAACTATTAAAAATTGTTCCAAAAGGCACTCCAATTGTGGACGCTTTCAGAACAGCAGACGATGTGCTGCGTCAAGGTATTCAAGGAATTAGTGACCTGATTGTAACTCCAAGTTTAATTAACCTTGACTTTGCCGATGTTAAAACCACCATGAAAAACAAAGGTTTGGCGCACATGGGGCTGGGCAGAGGCAGGGGCGAGAACCGCACAATCGAGGCCGTTCGACAAGCCGTTTCCAGTCCGCTGCTAGAAACCACTATTGAAGGCGCAACGGGCATAATTTTAAACATTAAAGGCGGGCTTGACTTAACACTTGATGAGGTTTATGAATCTGCAGATTTGGTGAAAGAAGTGGTTGACCCAGCCTGCAACATCATTTTTGGTAGCGGAATAGACGAGAATATGAGCGATGAAGTGGAAATCACTGTTATTGCAACAGGTTTTAGCGGCACATCCTACCACGAACAGGTGCGCGATGAGGTTAAAAAGAGTATGATGACCGACCGCAATGAAGATGAAATGGAAGACAACGACGATTTTGGCACGGCACAGTCGACCGACGATGAGGAAGAAATCCAACCCACCAGCCGCGTGGCAATTGAAGAGTCGGAAATTCCGCCGTTTCTACGAAAACACATGTTTAAAAAAAATAGAAAATAAGGGTTTATATTCGGT
>CAYJCT010000037.1:0-8642 GCA_964368745.1 uncultured Christensenella sp.
AAAACTCAAAATCTGCAAAAAAAGTGCAGGAAGTTGTTGAGATTGCAAACAATTTACTTTCAAAAACCACAATTCCACAAATTATGAAGCACAAAGAAATGCTTAAAAAAATTAGGAAGGAGCAGTTTTGGACAAATGCCACAATTGCCAATTTGGAAGAGGTTAGAAAATCACTTCGCGATTTAATGCAATTTGTTCGTGATAGTATTTCCCCAAGTTATGATACTGATTTTAGTGATGAAATCATTGAAAAAGACAATGCGGATATAGGCTTTATTGATATTAGAACCTACAAAAAAAGAGTAATTGATTATTTGCAAGAAAATCAAAACATACCAGTTTTGCAAAAAATTAAAAATCTTGAAAAAATCACTCCAGAAGATATGAAAGAACTAGAAAAAATTTTGTGGGAAGAACTTGGAACAAAAAGTGATTATAACAAAACAACAAATCAGGAGAACTTAGCAATTTTTATTCGCAGCTTAATTGGGCTATCTCAAGAAGCTATACAGCAAAAATTTGGAAAGTTTCTTTCTTCAAACGAAGAACTTAGTTCTCAGCAAATTGAATTTATAAGAGCAATCATTATTTATGTTCAAAAAAATGGTGACATTACCGCAGAAGACATTTTAAACACTCCCCCATTTGATAACTATGATATAAATGCATACTTTGGAGAAAAAATTAACATTCTTATGACAATTGTCAACACAATCCACAGCGCCGTAAGCGTTGCGTAAAGAAGGTAATGTAGGAGTAAAAAATGTGTCTATTTATGACAAGTATTAAAACATTGTGGTATAATGCAGATAATTAGAGCTTAAAGTTGTATTCCTAAAAATTAGTTGTCAATTTTGACAATGCACAAAGGAGAATATGCTGGGTGTCATTTACGAAAGAGCTGCAAGATAAAATAGAAAAGACTTACATGTCTCACAAGTTGATTGGCAATGAAGTATTTGCTGACAATGAGTATGTTAATATTTTGGAAGAAATGCAAAACATCTGCTTTTCTTTTATCAACAATCAGTCTAACAATCCCGCAATTTTGCAAAAGAATTGGAAGCTTATTTTTGTTGGGTTAGTGGAAATTGCAAAAAGATGGAAATCGAAAAATAGCGACCTGCAAAACGATGTTGATACAGGTTTTTGGGATTTTATAGCAAAAACACTTGGCATCCAAGACGGCAGCGCGCTTCCAAGCAAGTTGTATCTTCAATTTCAAAATATTATTTATAGCCTTGGAAAACAAGAGCTAATTCATACTGCAGATAAAACTGGTAAGTGGTATTATGCAACCATTTTAATGCACTCATTTTCCCCCGATAAGAGTTTGTATTCATTTTTTGACCTTTGTTATAATGTGTTTAAAAAAGACTTGGATTTTGGCTACACTTCAAATGAAAAATATATTTGCGAACTTGCGGCTAATAAAATGAAAGAGTTGTTTGCCGAATTTACTGATGTTGAAAAGGCAATTAGCATAGGAACTAATGCATATCAAATACATACTGGGCTAAGGCAATTAGCAAAGAGTGAAATATTAAACACTGAGTTTATTTACATGTTCAACAGTGCTTTTGCAGCAATTAACGCAATGTACAATAAAGATCAATATAAACCAACTAATTATTTTCAGGCGAAGCTAAAACAATGGTGGGATTATAAAAAAGACATTGATATACCGTCACCATTACCATCAGGAGGACGGCACAAGCCGGTAACTAAAAAAGAAATTGCAGCAAAATATATTTTTCAAAATGGTGAGGCTTCAGTTTTCATTCCGCCCATTAGATTAGAGAACCCCAACTCTCGAATTTGGGTTATGGCGTATAACAATGAAGAACAAGTTTTTTCAGAAGAAATTCATACAAGAGTTGGCGAGTTTACAGTAACTAGTAAACAATGGATCAAGCCAATAAACGAGTTAGTTAGTGATGGAAAAGATATAAAACTACGAATTGAGGTTGATGAAAACAATATAGTAATTTACAACTCAAAAGAAAAAATGCATAGAGAGTTTATTCTTTTTGAAAACGAAGCTGAAATTACAAGTCAATTTGTGAAGGCAACAAATTATTTTATTTATACTTTTAACGAAAGCTTATTAACATTTGACAACATCGAACGACAATCAAAAAACCTTTTTAATATATATCCCGTTGAGGGCGACATATTAAAAGGAAGCAATCGAATTATATATTTTGCCAATAAAGACATATTGAACAATAGCAATAATGAAATCCAATTGTTTGGAGCGCTTCCCAATACCGAATGGAATTTGGGTGATTGGAGCGCACAAGTTTTTGGAGATGAAATGAAGTTTCTTATTCCGATAAGCGAAAACTTAAGAGGTTTAGAATTAAGAGTTGACAACAATAAGCAGTTGTTATCAAATTTGACTCATACAACCATTGATGATTATTATGTATTTGAAAACTTGCCAAATATTATTTCGGCTGAGCCAACAGAGGTTGCGATATATTCTCACATCAAAGAAAAAGATGTTTTGCCAAGGCAAAACATCATAAAGTTTCAAAACCTTAGGATTAAGTTTAATTCATCTCAATTCTATGATGAAGAGATTAAAAAATTAGAAATTGTTTTTATGGATGAAAAAAAAGAAATAACTTTTACAAACAAAGAAGATAGAATAATTTATCCATTAAACGACGGAGAGCTCGTTGTTCATATACCTTATTTTAAATGGCGCATCAATAATGAATTATGGCACAATGAACCTAGCGATAAAATTTTTTGGTACAAAAGCATTATTCATGATAACGGAACGCTTCTAGAATGCAATTTACCCACTGATCAAGTGGTTTTTAGTGCGCTTGTTGATGGCAAGATTATAGAGTGCATAGAAAAAAACAAACTCAACGGAAAAGTTGAAATAGGAAAGTTCATATATTCTCCTGAAAATGCAGATAAGAATAGTATTATTGTATTCGTTCGCATCGATGTTAATAAACCCAAAAAAATATTTGAGTTGGCAACGAAAGAAAACTTTATAGATAGTCCATTAAAATATATTAATGGTAAAGTTTTTTGGCAACCTGAAAGTACATTTATAGGCAAAAATGATAGAACGTTTAAAATTAAATTAAAAAATGATAACCAAGATTATTTAGTTGACTGGCTTTCAACAGAAAATCAAGAAATTAGTGGGTTGCATGAGGATGTATACTCCTATTCAGTAATAATACAAGAAAAAAACCCATTCACCAAGGCAATAACTGAAATAGAAATTTTTAAAGGTGATTTTATTGTAGGAAATAAAGATAAGTTTAAATTTAAGAATAAGACACTCAAAATCTTATCAATAAGCACACAGTTTCATAATAATAATACAAACAATTCGCCACTTGATTTTTGGAAAACAACAACACCAAAGTATTTTATTGAAAACATCGTTTATTTTGGAAAAAACAATTGGGATGATGAGTGCTATAATGGGATACTGTATTGTTTGGATAATTATGGTAAAAAGAAAGTTTTAAATAGTATGATAAATGAAAATAAAATATACGAGACAGTAAACCCTGTTAAATTTTACTTAACAAGCCCAAACACAATTGAAATGAGCTTTAATAGAGATGGTGACGATTTATTGTTCACATACAACCCTCAAACAAAGTTTGTTGGGATAGATGATAGTAAAGGCAATATGTGTGTAAATTTTATAAAAATTGAGGAGAACAAGAATGTTTAATCCAGCGAAAGCATCAGATGAAATTAAAAAAGAGTATATGGGCTATATTTCCACTAGGTTCAAGTTTAAAGATCCTAATTTGCAAAAAAAGATGATAGAAGAATTAGATAAGACTATTTCAAACGGTCCCTTTGTCGAAATTAAAGATGCGTTTAGAACTGGCAAATCAATTGCTGATTTGATTGATGATGGTGTGATTTCTAAAAAGTTTGCCGATTTGGAAAAAAATAAACAAACACATTACAAAAGGAAGTTGCCAATTGATCGTCCTTTATATCTTCATCAAGAAAAGGCAATCACTAAAATAATTAAAGGCAACAATGTTGTAGTTTCAACTGGAACTGGAAGTGGCAAAACAAATTGTTTTTTAATTCCAGTAATTGATGATTTGTTAAAGGAGCAGGAGCAAGGAATTCTTACCGAAGGAGTTAGAGCGATTTTTATTTATCCCATGAACGCTTTGGCTAATGATCAAATTAAAGGATTGCGTGAAATTCTAATGGCCTACCCTTCAATTACATTTGGCGTTTATAATGGCGGTGTTGAGAACAAAGAAGAAGATGCAATTAAATTGTATGAAACAATGTATGCAAATGAAAAATATCCCGAACTACATATACGGCTACCAAACGAAAGATTATCGCGTGATGAAATTAAAAAGCATCCTCCACATATTTTGTTTACAAATTATGCAATGCTTGAACACATGCTTTTAAGACCAGGAGATGATGTTATATTTTCTAATGCAAGCCTTAAATATGTGGTTTTGGATGAAGCGCATGTTTATGCTGGGGCAACAGGAATCGAAACTGCATTTCTAATGGGTAGATTAAAGGCTAGAATAAATAGCAAACCACAGTTTATTTTGACATCGGCAACTTTAGGAGATGGTTCGGAAGAAAGCAATAAAAAAGTTGTTTCTTTTGCAGAAAGTTTAACTGGAAGTTACTTTAACGAAAACAATATTATTGTTGCATATAGAGAAAAATTTAATGAGGAACTCTTGCCTCAAGTATATCCTCACAAACTTTTTATAGAACTTGCCAATGAAGAAAATTATTTAAAATCAATATTGGATAAATACAATATTCATTACAACAAAGATTATAATGAAAATGAAATTCTATTTGATTTACTATCACAATCAGAGCTTTATCTTAAAATGCGAAATTTAGGATCAATGATTGAGTTTGAAGAGTTTATAACAAAATTAGGAATTACAAAAGATACAGCCGTTGCATTTATTTCTTTATGCGCAAAAGCCCGCAAGAATGGAAAAATACTTATTGATATACGATATCATTATTTTTTGAGAGCTTTAGATGGAGGTTATCTTGCATTAGATGATGCACAAAGTTTTTCTTTAATTCGTAGGGATTGGTATAATGACAAACGCATGTTTGAAATTGCTGTTTGTGATGATTGTGGAGAAATTGCAATCATTGGAAAAATTCGATATGGAAAACTCGATAGAGCGAATGCCTTTGATGATGAAAAACTAATTTTACAAATTGAAAAAAGCAATTTAAATATTGATGATGAAGCACAAAAGTATGAAGATGATTTAGAAGAATTGGTTGAAACGCCAAATACTAACGTGAAAAATAAAAGCAAAAAAGAAACCACCGACAAGTATATTTTATGTAAAAGTTGTGGCGCGATAGTTGAGCAAGGAGAACATCACAACAAGTGGTGTGACTGTGGCAATAATCAACCAATTTATTTGATTAAGAGGCACAAAGAACACTGCCAAACTTGCGGTGGAAATATTCGCAGATTTGAACTAGGTAATGAAGCTGCAACTGGTGTTATTGCAACTTCTCTATATGAACATATACCTGAATATTCTTTTGAAGGTGAGGATCAACAAAAGGTTAGCATTAATCCATTCACAAAAAAACCAGTAATAGATGTAAAAAAGAAAAAGAAAACTGGGAGCCAATTTTTAATATTTTCTGATAGCCGACAAGGTGCGGCAAAGTTTGCTTGTTTTATTGAAGATTCATACAAAGAATTTTTGCGTCGTCGTGGCATTTGGAATGTAGTTCAAAAAGAAGAGAGCAATTATATAGAAGGGTTCAGGTTTAATGATCTAGTTAATTTATTAGAAAATTATTTTTCAACTACTAAATTGTTTAGGAAAAGCAACTCTCAAAATGATAATGAACCCTTAATTAGTGAAAGCAGACGTAATGCATGGGTAGCTTTATTAAATGAGCTATTCAATTCATATCGTGCAACATCACTTGTTTCTTTAGGAAAATTATCATTTGAATATTTAGGAAATTCAAATGACGTAATTCAAGGTGTTGCAAGTAATTACAATATAAGCGAGAGCGATGCAAAAAACTTTCTTAATTATTTAGCGTTCGAAGTTGTAAAAAGTGGAGCAATTCTAACTGATAATGACAATGACATTAATGATGTTGACAGAAAGTATTTATACTTTACTCAAATGCAACAATCAATAACAAAAGAAAAAGATGGAAATAATAAGAATTCTCGTGCATGGATGCCCACCTGTGGACATAAAAAAGATGGTAACATATTTTATTATAGAAACAACAAGTTATTAAAAACAAAGCAGGTTTTAAATTTAGATGATAAAGAAGCGGTTAAGTTTTTAGATGACTATTGGACCTATGTTTTGACATCAAAAGATAATGAGTTTTCATTGATATCAAAAGATGGTAAGACATATTTTTTAAAGGCAAAATCTTTTAATGTTAGTATAGGAAGCCAGGCAAAGCTGTGGAAATGCGGAAAATGCGGAAAAGTTACACAGTTTAATATTTCAGAAAAATGTATTCAAATTGAATGTAATGGTAAACTTGAAAGATTGAATTCTGAAGAATATTGTAAATCAGATTATTATGCAATGCTATATATGAGTGATCGAATAGCACCCTTGTTTGTTAAAGAACACACTGCTCAACTTGGTAAAAAAGAAGCATTGGCTTATCAGCAACAGTTTATTAGAAAAGAAATCAATGCCCTGTCTTGTTCAACAACATTTGAAATGGGAGTTGATGTTGGTGACTTAGAAACGGTATTTTTAAGAAACTTTCCACCACTCCCTTCTAACTACGCACAAAGAGTAGGTCGTGCAGGTAGAAGCATAGATGCTGCTGCATTTGCTCTAACTTATGCAAGATTAAGTTCACATGATTTCACGTTTTTTTATGACCCAGAAAAAATGATTAGTGGCACTATTTATCCACCTTCATTTACTCTCGAAAATGAAAAAATTCTTAAACGACATATTTATGCCGTTGCAATAAGTTTGTTTTTAAAAAATAATAGCGAACAGTATAATGGCAATAAAGCAACCGAATTTATAAATAATAAAGGTTACGTTAAATTTATTGACTGGCTTAATAGTAAGCCGGAAGAGTTATTAGTTTTGTTAAAAAAATCATTCTCAAATATTGATGCCAAAAGATTTGGAATTAATGACTTTTCTTGGACAAAAGATTTCTGTGCGGATGACGAGCAGAATAAAGGACTTTTGATAAAGATAATTCGTGATTTTGAAAACAACATTAAGTATCTTGGTGATGAATATAACAAGGCATATAAAGCAAAAGATACTGCACTTGCAGAAACGTTCCGCAAGAAAAAAGAAAGATACGAGCAGAATGAGTTTATAGACTTCTTAGTTCGTGGAAATATTCTTCCTAAATATGGTTTTCCAATTGATTCAGTAGAATTGCAACAGAACTTTTCGTCTACAGTTTTTAAGACATTAAATTTAAGTAGAGATTTGGCTGTGGCAATTGCTGAATATGCACCTTCTTCCGAGGTTATTGCCGATGGCAAATTATACACAAGTCGTTATATAAGAAAGCCATTTGTTAATCATAAACAGTTTGATGAGTTTGAAATTACATATATTGCACAGTGCCCTGAATGCAAAAATACAAATTATCGCAAAATGCCTCTAGGTTTCAATGAAAATGTTGCTTGTTTTTGTTGCAGTAATCCACTAAACAAGCTTGATTTTAGAAAAAGCATAGAGCCTCGTCAAGGCTTTATAGCAGAAAAAGAAGTAAAAGATGTCCCCCTTTCTTCACAAGAAAGAAATTATAAAACGGAGGCAATTTATATTGGAGACACAACAGCATATCCAATTGATAAAAAAGAATTTGATTGTGGGAAACTAAAAATAATAATTGAATCAACGGGTAATGATTCTCTCGTAGTAAAATCTACTTCAAACTTTTATGTTTGCAAGCGTTGTGGTTATTCAATAGCAGATGATGAACACAGCAAGCTGTCTGGCTTTAAGGACTACAAACATAACTGTGCAACTGTAAAGGATGGTCCAAGTCACGAAAATCCAATTGGCAAAGGTTTATGCAACAACAGTGAGTTGGAGCGATATTCATTGCACCACGAATTTAAAACAGATGTTGCAAAAATTACATTTAACTGCGATACATCAGATTTGGATACAATGCTATCAGCAATGTATGCGTTACTTAGCTCATTTGCAGCCACTTTGAGCATAGAAAGAAGAGATATAAAAGCCTGTCTAACATACAAAAAAAACGACCTAGGAAAAATGTCTCACCAAATTATAATTTATGATTCCGTTCCTGGTGGAGCGGGGCACTCAAGAAGATTAGTAACTGAAAATGGTGAAGTGTTTAAAATGGTTATAGATAATGCTCTTAAAATACTTAAAAGTCATAATTGCCAACCATCTTGTTACAGATGTTTAAGGACTTATGAGAATCAAAAAATACACGACAATTTAAACCGTGAAAAGGCAATTGCATTTTTAAGTCAAGCCACAGAATAAAAAACCTGCAATTAAATAGAAATTTCATAAATTTTAATTTTTTAAATATGCCAAATAGTAAAAAAAAATTCCCGCGTTATCACCCATTGATAACGCGGGTTTTTTATACCATAAAAATGGTTA
>CAYJCT010000038.1:0-8468 GCA_964368745.1 uncultured Christensenella sp.
CAATTATATATATAATATTATAGTTTTAATTCCTTTAAATTTGAAAATTATTGAGTTTAAAATTGTTTGTGTTATCTATATAGTTTTGGTCCACATTAAAAAATGAAATTTAGTAAAATGTTAATATTTAATTGAGTTTAGAATATGGCTATTGGCTTTTTATATTTTAAAATATTTTTCTTCGTATTCATGTACTCCACCCATCAATTTGATGCGACTCTGTCAACATTCGTTACATGTTGCATAATAAAAACATCACCCAGTTTTAATACATGACTTTACCCAGCCCTTCTATTGAATAAAAATCTTTATATAATCGTTACTTAACTATTCCATCTCTATCTTTTTTTCTATTAATTCATAGGCTTTTTTAACATCTAACTCATTCGTAGTTTGTATTCCTAAATTCTTAATTTCTAAAAACATTTCTTTTTTAATGGTTTTTATTTTTTCATCATCAACGCCTTCAAAATCATTTACATTTTCATATTCTAGCAACAATCCCAACCCATCAACCTGTTGAAATGCTAATTCCAATCCATCTTTTTCGTAAATTATGCAGTTATCTTTAACCCTTATAAGTTCTTTAAAGTTAAGCGCTAAAAACAATTCTTTGGCTTTGTTTACATCATGTATATCTAAACTTATTTTCTCTTCACTAATAGTCATGCCATTGTTAAATACTTTATTTTTAAATGTAAGCATCTTAAAGATTTGCTCGCCAGTATCCAATTGCCTAATTAACACACATTTTGCTAAATTATTAGATATAGTATCTTTTGTTATTGCCTCAACGACAGGACACATATAAATATCATCTATACGGCTGGTTCTAATTTTTTTAAAACCCAATTTTGTTATTTTTTCTTCCACAGTATTTAGTGGCTCAGTAACTCTTGTTGTTATTTCAATTTGCTTCATTATACATCTCCTAATTCGCGTGTCGTCAAATTAAGCGCACGACTTTTTAATTAATTTTGGATTATAAAATATATTATTTGCAGTATAAGTATTTCTTTGAGGTCGATTGTATATTTTTCCACTGCCTTAAATATTTTTTCATCTATTATTTTACCAAAACCCGTCTTTTTTTGAAAGTGTTCTTGTAATGTTCTGTTTTAATTTTTACTCAATCCTCTTTTCTCTGGTGAATATGATTAATAAAAGTATATTTGATTATTTGTTTGTACCGCTACATTTTTATAATTTTGAAATTCTTTTACATTGTCTAATGTTATTTCTTTTACTTTTTTGTTAGGTATTTTTTTTAACATTTTAGCCCTTTCTCTTTCCATTTCTTCTTTTTTGCTGCTTTCAAATTTTCTTGCTAAATATTTAATTTTAGTTTTAAAATCACGACTTCCATTTGACACAAATAGCAGTGAGGCAGTATAATTTTAAAAAGGATTTTTTATGGATGCAAAACAATATTTACATAAAATTGTAACGGTCACAATGGACAGAAAAATGGGCTCAACTCACCCTAAACATGGATTTATTTATCCCGTGAACTACGGCTATATTGAAGGAACAATATCTGGCGATGGCGAAGAACTGGATGCCTATGTGCTGGGCGAACATCAACCACTTGATAGTTTTACGGGCAGAGTTGTTGCAATCATACACAGGTTAAACGACGATGATGACAAACTTATAGTTATGGAAGAAAACAAAAACTACTCCGATGAGCAAATAGCGGCGCTCACAGAATTTCAAGAAAAGTGGTTTAAAATAGAAATCATTAGATAAAAAAAACAAAAGACAATACATAAAAAAGAGCATATATGAAAAATAGATTTACTGTTTTAAGTTTAGGTCTAATCTTTACGCTTAGTTTTTGAGGATCTCTTGCTTGTGCAAAAAAACTCCACGGGAAATTTGGCATACGACGCATATGTCAACTACAATCGCGCCTACAACAAATCACTGTCTCGTTGGGAAAAGGATTTTTTGAACTATAAACTGCCCGAATCAAAAACAGTAAAAAACACCGCAACTTCCACAATAAAGGCGGTGGCACACCGCGGTAACAGTTCCAGCGACCCCGAAAACACGCTTATTGCATTTGTTCTAGCCAAAGTTAAAGGCTTCACTTTTGCTGAATGCGATGTGAGATGGACAAAGGACGGAGTTGCAGTGCTATTACACGACGCAAACATATCACGAACATCAAACAGCAAGGGAGAACTCTCCGCCTTAAATTATGAAAAAGTTGAAAAACTTGACTTTGGGAAATGGAAAAATAGCAAATTTAAAAACACAAAAATCCCTACTTTTGAAGAATTTCTTTCCCTTTTCAGTTTTCTAAACCTGCACCCCTACATTGACATTAAAGAAAACCCCGGAGAAGAAAAATTGGAAGAATTGCTAACACTTATTAGCAGTTATCAGTGGGAAGAAAAATATGCCATTATATCGTTCAATTTTGAGGTCTTACAAATAATTAAAGAAAAAAACAACAAAATGCGACTAGGCTATCTCACTTCCATTTACTCCGACAAAATAAAATCAGACACAATTTCATTAAAGACGGAGGAAAACGAAATCTTTTTAAACTTAAGCCACGAGGCAGTTAGCAAACAAATCGTGAACGATTTAAGCGCTCATGACATTAAAGTGGAAATGTGGACGGTAAACGACATGTCAAAACTTGCCTCTCTAAAAACCTTTGGGGTGAGTGGCATCACCAGCGACGACGCTAAAGCCACACAATTGCTGACATAACTATAAATAATTTACAACATTGTATATAATGAAAATATAAATTAAGTATAAATCAAAAGTCCTAAAAAAACTGCTTTGGCAATATAAAATAATTGCTTTTACTTAGTTTAAAAAAACATCGATTTTAAAATAATTCACAACACTAATTTAAAACATTTGAAAAGTATTTTTAAATTTATTACTTAAAAAAATGTTACGCCCGCCTAAACAAAATGTTTAAGTGGGCGTAATTAAATTAATTTTTATTGCAACAATTACTAAAACATAATTTTTATCAAAAAACATTTTAATTTTTAAACAAAATCTTATTATCAATTCAATTTCCAAATTAAAATTATTTCTATCAATAAAACTTATTTTGCCGTTATTATGACCTACATGATGGAAAAATCCACCCGGCAACTTCTTTTAGAATGGAAAAAATTATGCATTGTTTTGTTCGATAGTTTACTAACTAGCAACTGGTGTTATTAGACTTGCGTATTTACTCCAACCTGCGCCATTAATATAGAAATCCATATATTCTAACAACACATATATCTTTTGAAGGCTGGGAAATCCATAGAAAATTCCACCCACACTTCTTGCAGCATTTGGCACTTCCGACCTGCCATAAAGAGTGATGGTCAAACACTTTGGCTTTCCAAAAAATGCAGCCTCATCAATATAGGTCACACTTGCAGGAATTATTATGTGAATGGTTGATACTTCACCCTCAAATGCGTACGGCATAATGGACTTTGCTCCCTCTTCCACTTCAAGCACACCACTGCTGTTTGTTATAGATTTTACCACCACTCCATCTCCAATAATAATGCTGGATGAACTATCGAAAAATGGATTTCCCGCCAGCCCGTATGCATCAACAAATGTTAGCGATTCAGTGGCTGTCACTTCTGTTAGTCGGCTTGACACCCAAAACGCCATCTCCCCCACATACTCCACTTTGTTTAAATGGATTTTAGTGAAAATTGTGCAGTCGGTGAACGCTTCTTTTCCAATTTGTTTCACGCTCTCATCCAAAATTATGTTAGTGCCACCATTGCGATTATTTAGTTCGTAAGCATATCTTTCGCAGATGTTTCCATAAATCGTTAGTTTTGTGACAGGAAACACAAGCGGGTCTAAACTAAAAATTCCTGTGATTTTGCTTTTTCCACTTATTTCCAACTCTCTCAAATTTAGAGAATTTTTCAAAAATTCATTACCAAAACTTGCATTTGCACTTGGGATTTTTAGCACTGCCAAATTAGGACAAGACGCAAATGCTAACGCTCCAATTTTGTTCACTCGTTTTCCAAATGTGATGGTTGTGGCATTGCACCCATAAAATGCACCCAGCCCAATTTCGGTCACATTTAATGGCATGTGCAGAACACTCATATCTATTCCTTCAAGCGCGTTTGCACCAATAATTTTCAACCCGTCTGAAAACTTTATTTTTTCTAGACTACTCATTCCAATTAACGCCTGACCATCAATTGCTGTCACAGTTTCGGGCATATACAGATTCTCAACGCTGGAGTTAGTATACAAAAAGAATCGGCTAAGACCAGAACTGTCATTTGCCAGCCTCACATTTTTTATGCTAGCAAGAGTGTTAATTGCAAACCCGCCCGACACCGTAATGTCTTTCACGCCACTTAGCCCCGCTTCACCATTTTCAGACATGGTTTTTGCCTCACTTGTTGTGATAAGTGTTTCAATTTGTTCGCAACCGAAAAAGAAATATGCTGGAATATTTGAACTGTTTAGAATGCGGATTGTCTTCAAATTTGCAGGCAGACTGCCCGAAAAAAGATCCAACGCGCGCGCGCCTGTTGTGGTAATTGTCAACTCTTCCAAATTTTCAAATTCCGCCAACGCACCTGTCGGCAACGCAAAAGGAATCGATAATTTTTTTACACTTTTAATCTGACTAAGTGCAGCCGCGCTTATTTCATTATAATAATGCGTGGTCCACTTGCTCACGGAATCTTTTCTTGCCAGCGAGATTTCCTCGCTGTCACCCAGTTGAATGCCAGTATAGGAAACCGTTTTGTTTGTTTCGTCAAAGATTTCAGTGGACGCCACAACCGTGAATTGATGGACAAATTGTGTGCCGCCCAGCGTTACTTTCGCAGTATGCTCGCCCACCTCCCTTGTCTCAAACTGGTTGGTTAAATGAAAACTAAAAGGCAATTCCTGTGTTCTCCCGTCGCTGAAATTGATTATGTAATTATTTTCCGAAAACATTTCTCCGCCTACGGTGATTGTGGTGGGCAAAGGATATTTTGTTTCGATAGACTCAATGTCGCCTTCCTTGTAATATTCGTCCAGTGGATAAAATTCACCATTTTCATCCACTACAAAATAATACCTCATTCAATATTCTGTGCCGTAATTTTGGCGCATATACGCGTTATAAGAGCTTGTTGCGCTGTACCCAAAAGAACAACTGTCCCTCTGAACAGTGAGCATATAAATTTTGCCGGGCTCATAGTCACCGTTGTCGCCCAAGTTGCAAAACACAAGTGGAATCCCATCAATATGCCAATACTTTTTGCTAGTTAGCCAAAAATACGAAGATGTTCCTAGCGTGTGGAAAAGATATTGTTTTCCGCTGTCACCATCATAGCTAGAATTGCTGTCCAGTCCAATAAATGAACGCGGCTCCAAAAAAGAAACTTGACCGTCTTTTCTAAGAGTGATGTTAAAATATTCAGTGGTATCTGGAGTTTCTTCCTTTTTTCCAATAAACGCAAAAACAATGATAGCAACCACCGCCACAATCAATAGCGAAACCACCCCAATTGTCACATATTTTTTTGTGTGTCATCCATATTTTGCTTTAAACCTCCAATTTAAAAAATCTACAACTATTTTATTATTAATATTGTACTATTTTTCATTGTGTTAATTTTGCTGAAAAATAGCAGTTATATCTACGCTTTTTCGCTTGTAATATTTTTTAAAATAACAACAATTTCATTCGATATTTTAAAAATAACAAAAAAAATATAAAACATACTTTTGCATAAGTGTTACCTGCAAGATTGTTACTTGTATAAAAAACACATTATTTTTCAAAGTGTGGAATAAATGAACTTGTGCATTATTTTTCGCACAATGTATTTTCAATATATTCATCTAAATCGATGTAGATTTGCATATAAAACCTAGTTTTGTCGCCGTTTAAGTTTTCCCATATTTGAGGTGCTGAAGTTATAGGTTGTGCTGGAAGCACAGACGGCCGAGGCAACTTTTTATTTTCAATTTTTAAATCATACAAAACCAACCCCAAACAATCCATTGCCATAAAAATGGAGTCTTGCAAAGTTTCTCCGCATGTGTGTGCGTAAGAAAAATCGAGAAAGTAAACGCTATAGCCACCTTCCTCTTCTTTTTCAAACAGTGCAGGATAAGCAAAAATGTTCATTCCACCTCCAAAATTGCTTTTTTTCTTAAACTAAATTATACCATAAACTCTCCTTGTGTGCAAATTGAATTAATTATAATTAAAAACAAGGAAGCCATCAATTTTAACAATTTCAAGCAAACATTTTTTGCAATAAGCACATAAATTTTATGATACTCAGCAAACTAAATATAAATTACAATATTTTAGGAGTTTTAAAAGAATATGAAAAAAAACAACACCCCACATCTGCTGTTTGACGACGCCTACAAGTGTGTCAGAATGGGCAGTTATGCCATCTATTGCATAATAGAAAAAATTAAAGAGGCGTCGTTTTACGATTTAGTTGAGAAACAAAATGAATACTATCTCTCCGCCACAAACGCACTCGACGATTATGCAAAACGCATAAACTACCAGCCAAAAGACATTAATGCAATGCTAAAAACCTCCAGTTTTCTTAGCATAAACGCAAACACCGCATTCAATAAAGAAACCTCTCACATCGCTGAAATGCTGATAGAGGGCACCACGATGGGCATCACAACACTGATTAAAGAACTAAAAGAAAACGACAACGCCGACGAAGAAATAAAAGACATTTCCAGCCGCCTGATTGCCAATATGGAAGAATTTATAGAATCGTTAAAAGAGTTTTTATAAAAAAACATACACAATTTTAATTTTTTTTAAAAACCGTGCATCTTTAACGCTATTTTTGTTTTTGTGCTTTTTGTTTTTGTGTTTTTTATTTTTATGATGCATAAATTTTTTTATCATGGATTTATAACATATTGGTTTACCGAAGCATTTTTCACACCTAAATCAAACAAATAGCCGTCTGCTGGAATTCCGTTAAAATAGCAGTCAATTGCTCGTCCCACTCCGCTGTGAGCCACAATCAACACCGTTTTATCTTTTTGGCTTTCTTTTATTTCGTCCAAAAACTCGTGCACTCTTGAAAAAATTGATTGCACGCTTTCAATTGTAGGAAAACTTGTTGCGTCCAAAAAATAATTCCAACTAACCTCTCTGTCAATCAGCTTTCTTTCTTTTCCCGTGAACTCTCCGTAGTCTCTTTCTATCAGACGATTCTCGATATTTAATTGCCGTTTGTGATTTTTGTTTATTATCTCAGCAGTGTGTCGCGCTCTTTTAAGTGGGGAGCAATAAATTATTTCGATTTTTTCATTCTTTAGTTTTTCTGCCACAACACCTGCCTGCACTTTACCTAAATCGTTTATGTCAACATCCGTTTTCCCCGTCAACAATTCATTCTTGTTATAGTCAGTTTCGCCATGCCTAACAAAATAAATTCTAATCATTCCCTCTCCCTGTCTATTGCGTCAAAATCACTAAAACAAGCATGCTGCTCAGTTGAAAACAAACTAGCACCATCCGTATTTTCTATTATTCTATCAGTTATCTCATCGATTGTGCAATCGTTTGAGATAAAAATAACTGGTCGCGAATTGCGGTCATTTAAGCCTTTTGTGTCTTTATGAAACTCATTATAAATTTTCGCCCTTTTAATTAGATGATCCTGAAATTGCCAGCAAGTCTCAATTGATGCTATTTTTTCTTTTGAACGGCCGCAACCCTGCCCCAAAATTTGTTGTTTATACTGTTCTTTATTTGGGACGGTTAATAAAATATGATTAAACTCAACATTTTCAGGAACATGGTAGTAGCCGGGAATCAAGTGAACACCCTCCAAAATTAAATTTTGATTTTCTTTAACCATTCTTTTAAAAAGCCCTTTAATTCCTGGCTTCATCAACTTTGCCTGTTCGATAAAACCCCAAAGATGAGAGTCCTCTTCGTCCACTGGCGCATGTTTAAAAGCATGGAAAGATGACTCAAACATAACAGGATAGGATTCTTCATTATGATAGCGCTGAACAATTGCCCTAATCAAATCAGTGCTTATAGTGTGATAAATGTTAAGTTTTTTTGCCAATTCATTTGCAACTGTGGACTTGCCCGAACCTGGGATTCCAGAAATAAAATAAAATCTCATAGGCTCACCTCATAAATATATATTCCTATTCTATCAAACACTAATCCAAAAGTAAATATGTATGTATATTCACCAAACTCGGTCAATAACCTTTATTAAATTGTTCTCTATTAACCCAAATTTTAAATTTACTTTTTCATATACTTTTTCATATACTTTTTCATCTATTCTTTCAACTATTCTTTCAGCTATTCTTTCATCTATTCTTTCAGCTATTCTTTCAACTATTCTTTCAGCTATTCTTTCAGCTATTCTTTCAACTATTCTTTCAGCTATTCTTTCAACTATTCTTTCAGCTATTCTTTCATCTATTCTTTCAGCTATTCT
>CAYJCT010000039.1:0-8210 GCA_964368745.1 uncultured Christensenella sp.
CTACTCGCTTTCTAAAAAATCGCTGCCCGGCAGAAACGTTTTTATGCTGTTTTTGTTGTATTTGTATCTTTAAATTTTTCGCATTTTTAAATATTTAGTATCTTTAGAATCTTTATGTCTTTAAAAACATTGTTCTTTCAAAAACATTTTTTCAAAATTTATAAAACACCTATTCTTTGTTTTATGATTGCAAGATTTTTTTCAGCGATTGCAATAGCCGTTTCTTTTCCTTTTTTTAGCATTTCGTCCACAAGATGTGGGTGCGTGATATAGTAGTTATACTTTTCTCGGATGGGTGCAAAAGTTTCGTTCATTTTTTCAAACAGCATGGATTTTGCCACTCCCCAGCCAATACCGTTTGCAAGTTTTTTTGCAAAATCTGCTTGTTCTTCTTTTGTGGAAACCAATTCGTAAAGCGAGAAAATGGAGTTGTCGGTACCTTTTGGCTCATCAGGAGCGCTGCTGTCGGTCACGATTTTGTTTATGATTTTTTTCAACTGGCTTTCATTTAAGTTGATAGCAATTGTGTTGTTATAACTTTTGCTCATCTTTCTGCCGTCCAGCCCCACAACATCCTTTTTTGTTTGTTCGTTTATTATGGCTTCGGGCAAAACAAAAGTTTCGCCATAGGTACGGTTGAAATATTCGGCAATGTCGCGCGCGATTTCCAAATGTTGTTTTTGGTCGTTGCCAACGGGCACATATTTTGTGTTGAACAGCAAAATGTCAGCCGTCATTAGCAGGGGATAATTAAACAGCCCCATATTGACTCCATGATCAGCGTCGAGATTTTTTTTTGCATTTTCATCCGTCATTGCCTTGTAGGCATGCGCGCGGTTTAGCAGGCCTT
This sequence comes from uncultured Christensenella sp., assembly GCA_964368745.1. Taxonomy (GTDB): domain Bacteria; phylum Bacillota; class Clostridia; order Christensenellales; family UBA1242; genus UBA11490. The sequence continues at coordinate 851 of CAYJCT010000039.1, forward strand.
TTGGAGTTATGTTCGACAAAATCGTGGTCAGTTCGCAAATTTGTGGAATGTCCGACTGGCGATAAAACACCGATTTTTCGGGATCTAGTCCACAAGCCAGCCAAGCGGATGCAATGCCATATAAATAGTCTTTTAGCATTTTCGGATCTTTAAGCATGTTTAGTGCGTGGTAGTCGGCAATGAAATAAAAGGTGTTATATTTGCTGGGGTCGTATGCAGAAAGCGCTGGTTTTATGGCGCCAAAATAGTTGCCGATGTGCACAATTCCTGTGGGCTTAATGCCCGTTAGCACGATGTTGTCCATAACATTTTCTCCCTAAATTTGTAGATTTTAATTATTTTTTCAAATATAAGATTGTTTTGTTGTTTGTAATATATGTATATATATAGATTAGCGAAAGATTAGCGAACTGCAAGTTGGTTTTTTCACACACCAATAGTGAGACGATGTTTGCAATATAAAAGCGTTTGTGTGTTGCAATTTCCGTTGTTTTACCACACAAACGGTGCGACGATGTTTGTAATATAAGCGAATTATTCTCTGCAAGTTATTTTAAACATAATTTTTTATTGTTTAAAACAACAAGTTGGTCTTGATTAAATAACTAATATATTTCGCTTAGTATATTGCATCCTGTTTTTTTTGTCAAATAATATAAAACCTTAAAACAACTCAAACATGCCCATATAGAGTTGGTGGTATCTGCCGTTTAGGTCTATCAACTGACCGTGGTTGCCGCGCTCGATTATTTCGCCGTGTTCCAACACAATGATTGCGTGTGAGTTTTTGATGGTGGAAAGCCGATGTGCAATTACAAACACCGTTTTGTTTTCCATAAGTTTGCTTAGTCCGTTTTCGATTAGTTTTTCTGTGCGAGTGTCGATGCTACTAGTGGCCTCATCGAGAATGAGCACGGGAGGTTGTGATATGGCAGCGCGCGCAATTGCCAGCAGTTGTCGCTGACCTTGGCTAAAGTTTGAGCCGTCGTTTGTTAGCATCGTTTCGTAGCCGTCTTTTTGAGTGGAAATAAAGTTTTGCGCGTTTGCAAGGATGGCTGCTCTTTCCACCTCTTTGTCGGTGGCGCCCGGTTTTCCGTAAGCGATGTTTTCTCTTATTGTGCCGCTAAATAAATGAGTGTCCTGCAGCACAAGTGACAAGGACTGGCGCAGCGAATTTTTTTTGATGTCTAAAATGTTTATGCCGTCGTAAACGATTTGCCCCTCTTTTACATCGTAGAACCTATTAAGCAGATTAATTATAGTGGTTTTACCTGCGCCCGTGGAGCCCACAAAGGCAATTTTTTGACCGGGCTTTGCGTAAAGGCTCATGTTTTTTAACACATTTTTTTCCGCCCGATAGCCAAAAGTTACATTGTTAAACCTAACATCTCCCCGAAGTGGCACAAACTTGACCTCATTTCCGTTAATAACTTTCCAACTATAAGTAGCGTTTTTGCTTTGGCTTTCTTTGGTTTTACCGTTTTTTGTGATGGTTTTAACAAGCGTAACTGTGCCGTTGTCCACCTCTGGAGCGGTGTCAAGTATTTCAAAAATGCGTTCCGCGCCCGCAAGCGCCATAAGTAGCCCGCTAACTTGTTGCGATAGTTGGGCAATGGGGTCCACAAACAGTCGGCCAAACTGAATAAACGCTAAAATTGTGCCCACTGCAAACACATTGTTTATGGCAAGCAGTCCGCCAACAATAGCCAAAAACACATACTGAATGTTTGTGATATTCACCACAATGGGGTAGAGCATGTTTCCGAAAATATTTGCGTTTTTGCTGGTTTCAAAAAGTTCTTCGTTAAGCGCGTTAAATTCACTAACCACCATTTCTTCGCGTTCAAACACTTTTACCACTTTTTGACCGTCAATCATCTCTTCGATGTAGCCATTCACTTTTCCGAGTTGCGCTTGTTGTTGTTTGAAATACTTTGCGCCTTTTTTTGTGATAATAGTGACCACCATTCCTGTGATAGCCACCAGTGATATCATAATAACACTCAAGAACGGACTTAAAATAAACATTGCAATAAGCGTGCCTACAATGGTCAGCACTGAGGAAATGAGATGGGGAAGGCCTTGCGAAATCATTTCTCTAATTGCGTCGATGTCATTAGTGTAGCGGCTCATAAGTTCGCCGTGAGGGTGGCTGTCGTAAAATTCCAGCGACAGCGTTTGCATGTGTGAAAACATTTTGTGTCGCAAACTCGACAGCACTCCAGTGGAGATTGCAATCATGATGCGATTATATATATATGAGGTCACAATGCCAATTAAATAAACGGAGGAAAGTAAAATAATAAATGAAATAAGCGACGAAAAGTTTGGGTTCTCCACGCCAATTAGCGGCGTTATCTGACTGTCGATAAGTGGTTTTAGCATGCTTGTTGCCACCACTGTGGATGCAACCGATAATATGATGCAAACCACAACTATTGCTAAATGCCATTTGTGGTGTAGCACAAAGGAAAATAGTCGTTTTAGTGTTTTTAGAGTGTCTTTTGGCTTTTCGCCTCTACCTCTGCCTTTTCTTAGTCCTTTCATTATCTACCCCCTGTTTGTTGAAGATTAAAAATGTCTTTGTAGATTTCGTTTTCTTTTAACAGTTGCGAGTGTGTACCAATTTGGTCGACTTTGCCGTTGTTTAGCACTATTATTTTATCGGCGTGCATAACTGAAGTGATGCGCTGAGCAATGATTATAACCGTTGTGCCTGCAATTTTTGCGCTGAACTGCGTCTTTATTTTTTTGTCGGTGGCAGTGTCTACCGCGCTGGTGCTGTCGTCCAAAATTAAAATTTTAGGATTTTTTAGCAATGCTCTTGCAATGCAAAGGCGTTGCTTTTGCCCGCCCGATAAATTGGTTGCACCTTGCGTTAGCACGGTGTCGTATTTGTCTTTAAAACTGGTTACAAAATCATGAGCGTCGGCAATTTTGCAAGCGTTTTCAATTTGCTCGTCGGAGGCATTTTCGTTGCCCCATTTCAGATTTTCTTTGATGGTTCCTGAAAATAACACATTTTTTTGTAGCACCATGCCAATGGATGAGCGCAAGTTTTTTAAGTTATATTTTTTTACATCCACTCCGCCCACGCTAACCTTGCCTTTAGTTGCGTCGTATAGCCGTGGAATTAATTGCACGAGACTGGTTTTTGCGCTGCCTGTGGCACCAATTATACCCACCACTTCTCCACTGTTTATGTGGAAACTGATTTTGCTAAGCACATCTTTTTCGCCTTCGTTTGAGTAGGAAAAATGCACATTTTCCATGGTTATGTCGCCCGATTCCACCAACTGCTCACTGCTGTTTTCTTCGTCTGTGATATCGGTTTTTTCGTCCAGCACTTCCACCACTCTTGAAAGTGATGCTCGCGAGATTGTGAGCATAACAAACACACGCGAAATCATCATAAGCGACATCAAAATTTGTCCGGAGTAGGAAATAAAACTCATAAGTTCGCCTGTTTTAAGTCCTCCCATAACCACCATATTACCGCCCAGCCAAATAAGCGCGATTATGCTGGCGTTCATTGTGAACTGCATTATGGGACCTAAAAACACCACAATTTTTTCTGCTTTTAATTGCAGATTTTTAACTTCATCTGCAGATTGTTTAAATTTTTCTATTTCATAATCTTCTCGTGTGAAGGATTTTACCACGCGAATACCCACCAAATTTTCCTGCACGCGCGCGTTCATTTTGTCATATTTTTTAAACATCTTTTTAAAATGTGGAAGCGCTTTGCTAATTATCAGATAGAGTGCGGTGGCTAAAAATGGCACAGTAAAAGCAAACACTACTGCTAGTTCCACATTTGTCAACAGCGCCATAGTGGTGGCAGAAATAAGCATCAGGGGCGCGCGCACCAACATTCTTATTATCAACATATAAGAAATTTGTAAGTTGTGAATGTCGTATGTCAGCCGAGTTATCAGGCTGGGTGTGGTGAATTTGTCGGTGTTTTTAAATGAAAATTTTTGTATTTTTTCAAACACGCCACTGCGCACATTTTTTGCAAAGCCCGTGCTTGCAATGGATGCATTTTTTGAGCCAGTGATGCCAAAAAAAAGGGAAAACAGTGAAACTGCTACCATTATTGCACCAATGTTTAAAATGATTTGCATATCTTGTTTTGCAATGCCTTGGTCAATTATTAGTGCCATTAAATAGGGCAAGGTCACATTGCAAACAACTTCAACAGCCACACATAGAATGGTGATTATAGAAGATTTTTTGTATTGTCCGACAAACGGGGTCATTTTTTTTATCATGAATTAGCGTCCTTTTTTTCGTTGTGATTTAGTTTTTTATTCAAAATGTCAATTAATTGTGTCATGCTTGTTGCACCAAAACCCGATAATATAAATGCAATTTCATTTTCCAAATCATTTTTTGGCAAGCGTAGGTGGTCGGAAATTTCCATTTTGGTGCCACCTTTTAGCATTAGCCCCAAAATTTTTGCTTGAGTTTCGTTTAAGTGTGAAAGTTCTTTTAACTTAAGAACATCAATCACATTTGTTTGCTGTGTATAGAAAAATTCTAATTTGTGAAACAAAAAAATTAGTAAAATCACAAATACAAGCGATGCAGTGGCAAGAATGATTTGGATTTGCTCAGAAACAGCATTTTCAAAAATCGCGGTCAATATAAAGGGTGTTATTATTATCATAAGCGTGCAAAGAAGGGGAATATTTTTATTTGATTTGGATTGCAGTATCTTAGTAAAAAAGATACCAGAGAACAAAAACGAGGCAGCAACTCCCAGCAATGAGGTGGTTATAAGCGACATCACATTATTTTCGATAAGCAAAACAAATTGGCACACAGCGGCAAGAATGGCAGACAGAGCAATTACTTTTATAGGTGGCAGTTTTTTCCAACACATTGCCATAATTGATGAAATAAAAACCGCGAGTGCAAATAAAGATATGTGCAGCGTTCCTTTTTCTGCTATGTTTAAAATGGTTATGTAAAGAGTGCTGAGTGGAAGGATTATCAGTAGGGCAAGCGCAATATTAAAAATAGTGGGCGAAAAACTCAAAACAGGACGATTTTCTGGTTGGTTTTGCGATGTTGTTTTTTCATCCACTTTTAAATTTTCTTCTTCCTTTTTTTCGTGGGTTGTGTTTTTGTAGTTTGTGCTTAAGTAATACACAAAAATTAGTGGCAGCAGTCCGCTCATCAAAATTGCCAGATTGTTTTTTGCAACAATGTTAATAAAAATTACAATGGGTAAAAACAATGCTGTGGAATAAATTTGTGCTTTACTTAAAATGGGATGCTCAATAATGTCTCTTACTACCACACTGCTAAGCACAAACACACATAGTATAAACATCATCAAAAACATTTGTGAAAAAAGTGTTAGCGGAAGGGCAGAGAGCATTCCCAGCAATAAGCAAAGAATGCAAAGAGTAGCGTGAAGTTTTGCGGAGATGAAAATATTTTTTTTGGTTGTCAGCACACAAAAAAATATTGCCACGCCGTAGGTTAAAAGCAGCAGATATTCATTCACTTTGTAGTACAGCGAAAAAGACTGCACTGTGGTGGGTAAAAAAATAAGCAAATAAAACAACACCGCCAAAATTGCGCCGTGAGAAATTGAGTTTATTTTCGCTTGTACTTGCGACATTTTTTTCAATGGATTTGTTTTTTGCATAATCTGTCCTTTTTAATAATTTTCCGAAAAGTAATATTTAAAAGTAATATTTATAAGTAGTGTTCAAAAGTAATGTTTATAAGTAGTGTTCGAAAGTAATGTTTATAAGTAGTGGTAGAAAGTAATTTTTAAAAGTAATGCTACAAAAGTCGTCTTCAAAAGTACTGGTCAAAAATGGTATTCAATATAATATTATATACTTATTTGCAATGCTTTGCAAAACAGAATTTGACAAATCGTCCAAACAACAAAAGTATAATTTTTCTTAAAAGACAAAAAAGAAAATTGTTTCAAGCGGTATTTTTAAAACTTTCAATTAATAAATTATAACAAACAATATCTTATAATAACGATGTTGGCGTAAAAAAATAAGTTTAGCAAACATTTGATGAAAGGGCAATATGCGCGCATTAATAATGACGGAAACTATTGTAATGGTTTTTATTGTAGAGTGCTATTCTTATATCAACAAGATAGGAAATAGCACTTTTAAGGCAAAGGGTTTTTTCAAATATTTAGAATGCGACTTGACAAATTTTGTTAGTTTTATAAATTTATTGTGTTAAAATTTTAACATAATAAAAAATTTATGCTATAATTAACTATCATAAAAGGAAGAGTTATTATGAAAAAAATTTTATTAATTGTGTCTCTTGGTTTGGTTGTTGTTTTAAGTGCAATTTTTCTTATAGACATTTTTGTAGTTACTAAGGTTGCTGGCAAAACTTATGCGTATGATTCTTTTACTATTCAATGGTTAAATGAAGAAGATAAAGATACGATTTTAAACAATAAAACGGAAGAAGAATTTTTAGATTCTATGCAAGAAACGCTAAAAAATATGTATGAAAATATTTTATTAACCTTTGAAAAAAATGGAAGCATTACAATTAAAAATACTCAAACCGAACAAAGCACTCAAGAAACGAGTTATGTTCAAGAAAATAAAAAAATTTATATTTATAAAAACGATGAACTTATAAGCACATACCATATCGAAAAAAACAAATTCTATTATGAACAAGAAAGAGATATTGATAGCAGTGGAGAGGCTGAATTAATTATAAAAATGTATTTCAAAAAAGTGTAAAAACAAAAAAATATTACACGAAAGTGTAGTATTTTTTTTAATTTCTAATCGAATTTTTTTTCTGCAGCATTTAACTTATTTAATTATAATCCGCATCTATTTAGGCTAGTTTCTGATAATGTTTTACCACTATGAGACTAAACCTAGGAATACATCGCAAACATATTTAGCACTTCCAAATTTTTTGAATGCTACCATACTAATATCTGAGTTATAACTTTGTTTATTTAATGACGATTTGTAAAAGTTTAAAATTTATTAAACCAAGATGAATTAGCAGTGTGATGAGTGTTTTTGATATAAATTTAGAAGTTTTGTCATATAATAGATTTTGTTAGACCAATTTGGTGTTTTAAAAAAACAAAACAACCGGGTGTTGTTTTTGTAAAATGTTGATTTTTGCAGCAGTTTGCATAAAAATTTAGTGTGATCTGGAATCTATATAATATATAATACAATTAAATACAATTAATTCATTATCAATTCGATATTTTTATTAAAAAAAGTGTTGACAAGCGATTTTTTTGGTGCTAGAATTGTTTAGTGTGTGATATGTTTGGGTTTTTTTCATCCAAACATATAATTTTCAAAATTATCTTGTTCTATTA
>CAYJCT010000040.1:0-8071 GCA_964368745.1 uncultured Christensenella sp.
TTCTAGCAATTTTTCGTCGGAGTTGTAAACTATGATGGAATTGCCCGCAACCGACACTTTTAACTTAAATTCGTTTATAACTATTTTACCAGCGAAATTAGGATAGTCAATAGTGATTTTCATTTTTTTTGAAGTTTCGGCACCCGATTTTATTTCGCCAATGGTTTTCACTTCCATCAATTGTCCGTTATTCATTATTCCCACGGTGGAGCAAAGTTGTTCCATTTCTCCCAGCATTTTGCTAGAAATTAATATCGCCATATTTTCATTAGTTGCCAGCAATTTTAAGAGCGAGCGAATTTCTTTTATACCTTTTAGGTCGAGCCCTAAAAATGGTTCATCAAAAATGAGAAGTTTAGGGGAGTGGAGGATGGCTTGCGCCAGCGATAACCTCTTTTTCATGTCTTTCGAGTAGACGCGCACGCGTTTGTTCAAAAGATGTTCAATGCCCACAATTCGGGCGTACTTAATTATGTCGTTTTTACTGATTTTGGGGTAGAAACTTGCAAAATATTTTAAGTTGCGATAGCCTGTGAGGTTTTCGTATAATTTGGGAGATTCAATATAGGAACCCACAAATTTTATTGCATTTTCATATTCTGTTCTAATGGAGTTGCCAAAGATAAAAATATTGCCTTTGGTTGGTTTTGAAAGGCCTGCAATCATACGCATTAAAATAGTTTTGCCTGAGCCAGAGGGCCCAAGCAGACCAAAAATTTCACCTTGTCTTAATTCAAAGGAGACATTATTTACTGCAATCTTGTTACCGAATAATTTGGTAACATTGTTTACCTCTAAAACTACGATATTGAAAATCCCCCTAAAGTTCACTTAAATTTTAACACAAACCCTCGTTTTTGTAAAACATTATGCGGGGCAAATTTGTGAACAATTTTAATAGTTAAAGCGTATTTATATCATAATTTTTGTCAATTTACTATAAAGATATATTATGAAAGAAAAGCACACAAATTTGGTTACAAACATAATTCCTATTGCATTGTTAATATTTTGCATAATTTTTTTCAGTGAGTTAATTTTGCCTGCTATTTTAAAAATAATTTTGCTGAGTTTTAGTGCACTACTTTATTTTTTAGCGGTATATTTTCGCATGAATGGCAAAGAAAAAACAAGTAAATCAATTATTGTACTAAACTATGTTTTAGCATTTTCTCTGCTGACTTATTTGCTGATAAAAAAGTATGATTTGCTCTATTATTTATCAAATGTGAACATTATCAAAAACTTTATATTGTCAACCGGATTTTCAGGAGTTTTCATTTATATTCTGCTGCATTTTTTGCAGGTGGTTTTTTTGCCCATTCCAGCAGCAATTCTAATTTTGGCGGGAACATTAATATATGGGCCACTACTCAGTGCAATCTACACAATTATCGGAATTATGCTGGGGTCTTATGTGTCATTTTATATCGGACGATTTTTTGGGCGTAGAATTGTGGAGTGGATGGTGGGCGCCGACACAGTTTCGCTTTATCAAGAAAAAATGAAAAAAAATCGCGATTATTTGTTGTTTGTGGCATTTTTGTTTCCATTTTTTCCCGACGATATTTTGTGTATGATAGCAGGTTTAACGGACATGACTTTTAAAAGATTTTTTGTCATCAGCACCATAACAAGACCCATCGGAGTGTTGCTGCTTTGCTATTTTGGAGGGGGAACGGTTATTCCTTATACTTGGGGAGGTATTTCCATTCTGCTATTGCTAATAGCAGCAATTATGGTATTGTTTTTTATTATGATGAAATATCAAAGCGTGCTAGAACAACTTTTTGTGAAAAAAGAGTAGTGGTTTTTTAGACAACTGATTTTTCAGTTTTTGTACCGCTACTCTATTTTATTTAGAATTTATTTACTTAAAATTTGTTTGAAATATTTTTAATATTAATGCGCTTTAAATATATAGTTTTTTATTTGTTAAGACAAGTTTAAAAATCAATGGGCCAAACACCAAATTAGTGGCAAGTAGTGCTGGTAGAATTAGGGTAGACAGATAAGTTTGGTAGTTTGTTAGTTCCATGCCAATAAATGTGTTCATGGCGTAGGTTAGAATTAGCACAATGCCAAAACCAAGCACTCCAAACATTAATTCCAGTGATAATTTATAGTCAGTGGTGCGTCTTTTGTTTTTATTAAACACAAAAGGCAGAATGTAAATCAGCCATATAATGAAGGAAAGCGCGTATGCGAGTTGGTAAATTATAAAATGATTGCTGTTTAACAGGTTGAATTGCTTAAGCACTAGCATGGTTGCAGTGATTTGAAGTAGCATTATTATAAACATCACAAAACCAAACTGAAATTTTGCTTTATTGACCAAATAGAAATTATAGTCTTCTTTGGCGTTAATGGCGTTATTTGAATTAAAGCGCACATTGTTATTAGCAATATTTTTTTGTTTCGAGTTGTTATAATCATAATCTTCTGAATTTTCTTGTAATTCTTCATCAAAATGGTAATCTTGCTCATCTGAAGAATCATCTGCAATTTGATTGTTTTCGCTCTTTTCAAAATCGTTTATATGAGTTTCGTGGCTTTTTATGGTTTCTTCAGAATATAAGTCGCCCAAAATGTTTTCATAATCAATGTTAAGTTTTCGTTTTGCGATTTGTTCTTTAGTTAGGTTATCAAATTTTTCGTTGAATGTTTCTGCGCGTTTTGCCATTTCTTCAAATGATATATCATAAGTTTTGGTTGCGATTTCTTTGCTTGTGGTGGACGACACTATGTTGTTTTGCAAAGTGGACGCGTCATTTCTTGTGGGTTTATCTTTAATGAAATTATAGCCGGTTTTTTCTGTGCGATATCGCACATTATCAATAACTTGAGTGTTTCGTTTTTGCAGTGGACCGTTATCTATTTTTAAAATACCGTTTTCATCTAAAATATATTTTTTGCTTTCATTTTGTTCTGCTTCAGTTTCTTTTTCTCTTGCATTGACTGATTGGATAGGGGAGGATGGTTTTGTTTGCGATGAATTAAAAAATTGATTTTCTTTTATTGTAGGTGTGGACTCATCAGCAGTAATAGGGGTGGCGTTAATAGTCGGTTTCTCTGCCGTTACCACGGCACTTTCTAGGTTTTGACTGGAAGCGTCTTCGTCAATGACTGTAGTATCTTCTTCCTTTATATTTTTTTCGTATGGGCCAAACAATTTTTTCATGGAATCAAGTTTTTTCTGATTTTGCAGATGTTTTAGCGTTTCGTTATTTTCATAGTTTAGGTTTGTGACTTTCGACACATTGCTGTGAATTTTTTCAATTCGCTCATACAAATCGTCTTTTGTGTTTAAGTTGTCAAAAACTTTGTCCACATAACTTTGTGCGTGGGCAGTGGTGTTAGCATCAAAATTTGTGAAACTCTCGCGTGTTGCGGTCGCGGGTTTGTTAGTTTGATTATTGTCGGCAACTTCATCACTTTTTGCAACAACCTTTTCATCGTTCTGAGTTTCATTTATAAGTGTAGCGACCTCTTCGTTTTCCACTTCAACATTATCGTTTAAATCATTATTATTTTGCGATGCTGCTACTGCATCATCTTGTTCTTCATCATTTGCTGTTTCGCTGTCATCTTCTTGCTCATTAATTTTTTCAGCGACTGCATCGTCGATTACATCTTCAATTAACTCTTCAATTTCATTTTCGCCGTCTTTCTCGTTGTCTATTGAAACATCTTCATTTTCAATCTTTTCTTCATTTATTTTATCATCATCTTTATTTTCCAATTCTTGTTTTTCCTGTTCTTCTTGCACACTTTCAGCGTCCCTACGGTTTTGACGCACTTCAGCAAACAAACCAGTGAAATCCATGCTTGTGATTTTTAGCGGATTATTTTGATATTCTCTTTCATTTACCTCTTGTTCGGCCGTTTCAGCATCGGTCTCATCGTTTTCTTCATCGTCTTGTTGATTGCTTTTAATGGTTTTTACCGGCAAAAATCTTTCCATCAAGTTGTCAATTTTCTTTTCTTCATCCGTTTTTTCTTTTTTATCAGTTTCCGTTGTTTTGTCGTTCTCTTCTATATCTTTCTCTTTAACATCCTCGTTTGGATTTTCTGAAAGATGCAAAGGGGAGGAAGGAGTAGGAGTAGCATCAGTATCTTTTTCTTCATCATTAATAACTTGTGTATGGGAAGATTCTTTAGTTGTTGTAGGTGAGGGAGGAGTGGTGGAAGAATCTTGGTTGCGTTCATCAGGGTCAACAGCCTCCTTGATTTTGTTTTCCTCGTCGATTAAAACAACATCTTTCTCGTCTGATGTTTGCTCAGCAGTTTTATCACTTTTTCCTTCAGAAAGTGGCGCAGTTGTTGATCGTGATGGGTCAGTTACAACTTTTTCGGTTACAACTTTTTTTTCTTCAGTTTTTTCTTGCAATGAGCTAATAATGTTGTTTATCTTAGCATCAAGAGAGGGTGCAGACGCGTTCTTGATTTGCTTATCGGACAGTTCTAAAAAGTTGTCATCATTGCCGCTTTCGTCTATGTTATATTCTTCCGTGGATGAAAAATCATCATCCAAATCAAAGTCAAGGTTATTTTCGTCTTCCACTTCAACTTGGTTGAGAGATTTGGTAGTATTTGGTTGTTCAGCATTTTTATTGATTTGATTGCGATTAGATGAATTGGTTTCATCTTCATCTTTAAATTTATCATCCGAAATACCAGTTGTCTGTCTATCATTTTTCAAAGTTGTATTCTCCTCAGTCTTGGTGTCAAAATTAAAAGTGGGGCGCTTTGATTGTTTGAAAAATTCGCGGCCCGCCTGTGTTATGGAATAATAGTGTCGTCGTCCTCCAATTGCGCTGTCGCGCCAATAAGAAGAAACATATCCTTTTTGTTCAAATCGAGTCAAACTGCTGTAGAGGCTGGGCTGTTTTAAAACAATTTTTCCGTCGGTTTTTTCAACAATTTCGTTGATTATTTCATAGCCGTATTTGTCGCCCGTTGACAACGCTTCCAAAATTATGTTATTTACAGAGCCTCTTTGCGCTGGCTTTTTTGATTTTTTTGCCATAAAAACTCCTTAAAATATTCTTTATCCTAATGTAAATCTATTTATAATATAACAAAAAACAATAATTTTAGTCAATTAAAATACTATGCAACTAAAAAAGTTAGGTGCAAAATGCATTGATATATTTGATTTATTTGCACTTTGCATAATATTTTGATAACATTTATATAAGTGAACACAAATGTGTTTGTTTTTAGGTGGTAATTATGGTCGTTCCTGATTTAATTGTGCGAACATATCGGAGAAGTTTGTCCTTAACAATTTCCAGAAAAGGGGAGTTGATTGTTCGTGCGCCTAAAAAACTAACAAATGAAAAAATCTTTGAATTTATTAACGATAAAGAAAAATGGATAAATAGAAAGAAAAAAGAAATTTTATCGCAACTAGAACAAAACAGCAGTTTAATAGATTATAACCAAATTATGTTGTTTGGTTCAACATATAAGATTTTTAGTGTTGCAGGCATTAAAAAAATTGAACTAAATAACAACAAAATTCTCACTCCAATTTTTGCAGATAAGTTTGATATGATAAATAAAGTTGCAAAATGGTATATTGAAATTGCAAAAGATGTTATAGCAAAGCGAGTGGAATATTTTGCAGATTTGATGCAAATTGAATACAATTCTTTTTCTATCACAAATTCTAAAAGCAGGTGGGGCAGTTGCGACAGTTCTGCAAACATAAAATTGAATTTTAGGGTGGTGATGTTGCCACACAAAATTATCGACTATATTATCATTCACGAACTCAGTCACATCTTAGAGTTTAATCATTCTAAAGAATTTTATAAAGTCATCGAAACACTGCTGCCTGATTGGCAACTACATAAAAAAAATTTAAAGAACTACAACTATTTGCTGCAATTGTTTAGATGAGTTTGTTGCTTTTGCTCGTGGTGAAAGTTTGTTGAAAATAATGAACAATGGTATACAGCGGATATAGTTGTGGGAATAACCAAAGGCTATGGTTTAGTATTATATGATATTATAAATTTTAAAGAAGAAACAATGACACCGCATATTTTATTAGAGCAACAAAAAATCGCAGGTGTCTGAAAACAGACAGTTGCCTACGATTAATACTAGTATATTACAACAGTCAGAAAAAATGTCAATGATAAAACAAAGGTTTTTGAAGTAAGTGAAAATCATTTTTTACTTGACAAAAAACAAGTTATTGATAATAATTTAAAGAAGAAAGGAGTGGATGATGGAAAAATTAATGACATATACAAAGATAGATGGGCAGTTAGTGAGAATTCCGATGAGTTTATACAAAAAATTAAAAGCGGACAAAACGAGCTTGTTGAACCAAACGATAGAAAAAAATATAGCGAAATCACCAAAAAGAATGATGGATTTAGAATAGCTAATATTTATAATGTTAAAATTAAACAAATTAAGAAAGAAGCGTATGCAAAAATCATGCAAGATTTATCTGAGGAAAATTTAAAACTTGGAATAACAACCTCAGTGTATAAAAAAGTAGGGAGGTTTTTTTTTAACACCCATCTAAATAAAATTTATTCTTAAATACAATTCAAATGCAATGTGTTGACTTAACAAAACCATGTGTGGTATTATAAAGTTGTTGGTTAAAACTATTCGCAAAAGGCAACTTTTGCGAATAGTTGAGGGTGTTTGCATAGGTGTTGCATAATACTTATGATGTGGCTTAACTTAGGGGCAAATTAATTCTTTGCGTTGCACTGATAGTTTATGTCACCGTTTAATATATCAGCGTTAAAAAAACAAACATTAAAAAACAACTTAAAGATTTTATTTTCAAGTTGTTTTAATTTAATATCGAATTTTAATTTTTCATCATTATTAATTATTTTAGTTTTATGTTTTTAAATATAAAATTTTAATATAAAATATTGTGCTTTAACACCATCAATAATTAACAACAGTTTGCATAGTAGTGATTTCTTGTTTTATAATATTATTTTAATTTAAAGTTGACGCTTTTTAAATGTGAGGTATTTGCCCTAGCGAAACAATCAATTTATAAATAACATTCCACAACAGATTGCATAGTATTATTATCAATATTTATTTATTATTTTTATAATATTGTTCCAATTGTTTAATAACATATTTTACATACAAAAATGACATTGGTTTATATTGGGAACTAAATGCTTCGGTTTGTTCGTCCATCGACTTATACTCGTTCATGGGTTTATTTCTCAAATAGTTTAAAATATTTTTCAAACTCTTGTCTAAATCTTCTTCAAAAAAGTTATCAGGAACATTATAGAACATGGTTTCAAACACTTCTGACGGAAGATTTTTTGTTTCATCCGCATTCATAAAATCAGTTTTTGCACGCTTAACGATTTCTATCAATCGACCTTTTAAATCAAAATCACGCATCAAAAAATTTACCTGCGATTGAGTGGGATATTCTATGCGAATCTCTTTTAAATTGTCATTATAATACATAACGCCGCTCTGGCCAAAGTCGTTTGTGTATTTCAAGGATGGAATGATTCTATAAGTGAAATTGCCCTCCACATCTTCATCATTTTCACTGTAAGTGAAGTTGTGTTTAACTGTGATAAAATACTTGTCTTTATAATAAACTAGATTTTCTTCACTCAAACCAATCAGTTCATTCATAATTCCAGCTTTTATATTTGACAAGGTCAAAAACAATTCGGGCGCCGAAACAATGTTAGATTTGACAGCATCTTTCTTTTTATAATTCTCGGGATTATCAATCACTAAATACATTGTAGGCACAAAAGAATCGTCGATATAAGTTTCAAGTAGCGACTCGTCATATTGAAAGATGTTGTATGTGTCAAAATTGAAAAGTTCTTTATCAGAAAAATATTTATCTATTCCCTTCATAAAAAGAAACATCATACCTTCCATTGACTCTAAAATGTTTGGTTTCACAATGTACACTTTATTTTCTTCCATAACATCATCCTACCTTTTTCATTATAATAGCATATTTTAACATTTTGAAAAACAATTTAATGGTTTTTTATAGACTTATTTATTTTATATATATATAATAATGATGTAT
>CAYJCT010000041.1:0-6666 GCA_964368745.1 uncultured Christensenella sp.
CGCCATTGGCATTCAAAACAACGGTGGAAAAGTCAATCCACACCGCATAAAGAGTTACCCTTCCCGACAATGCCGAAATGGTCATGGAAGTTGTTTGTCCTTCCGTTGCAGTTTTGTTGGTGGACCAGCCCCCAAATATGTAACCCTCGCGCGTTATATCGTCAACTGGAGGCAATGTTACCTCACTGCCTTGCGGATACACATCTTCGTCAATCGGAGTGGTTCCGCTTCCACCATTTAGGTCATATTCCACCAAAAATTGTGTATTACCCTCCGCTTCCCAATATAGCCGTGGCAAACTAAGTAACATAATTTCACCGTCCACTTCCACCACTCCATTGGTCAGCCAAATCCAAGGCAATGTCTTACTACCCGTTTCATCGAACTGCCAACCAACATCTGTATAGGTAGCGCTGTTTTGCAACTGAGTTAGCGTTTTGCCGCTATCTTCCGTGCCTACTAGCATATTTCCCCAATCATATGAAAACACATTTACGCCCTTGTCGTTCACAAAGAAAACGCGAATTAAATTGTATCTACTGCTGTCAGACGAAACCCATCCACCCGCAATACCGCCAATGCGAGATCCTTCCACCACACTAACATTGAATGAATTTATTATGCCAATTTGAACACCTGAATTGTTTGCATAACCTATCAATCCGCCAGCATATCTATCCGCTCCCAAGGCAGAAATTTTTCCTGTGTTGTAGGAATGCATAATTACATAGGAAACACTATCTCTTGCGTCATCCAAATAACCCACAAATCCGCCAGCAGACCCTTCACCACCAGCAGTGACTTCGCCAATGTTTAATGACCTGCCTATCTCTAGATAACCATTATCATCGTCAATTCTGCCTTTATGCCAGCCAATAAATCCGCCAGCATTACTATTTGTAGAATAAATTTTTCCTTTGTTGAAAGAATCTTCAATAAGTAGATTAGCAGACGAATAGCCCACAAATCCACCAGCATCATGACCTACAGTTATTTCGCCCTCAAATTCTGAATCATAAATTGACGCGTCAAGATAAGCGTTGTCTTCACTGTAAAGATTTCCAATAAAACCACCTGCAAAGTACCCCACATCGCGAATATTTGCTATACTTTTTGAATTTTTAATAACAACAGACGGCGACACATTAAAATTATGAACTCTTCCGAAAAATCCACCTAAAATATCAGTAAAAGAACCAGACGACGCAATTTCTACTGTGGTGTCGGAAACTATAACTGAATCCAACGAACTCACATTGCTCACTTCCACAATAGCGGCAATTCCACCTGCAAACTGAGCATACTCATTTAGGTTGCCAATGAAAGAGAAGTTGCTAATAGATCCACTTACCATCACCGAAGTCAGACCGCTTGCCAAAGTATAATCAATGTAAGTCCCTTCTGTTAACCAAACTAATGTTTCTGTTGATTGCACATCATCATTTTCTAAAGTCAAATTCTTAACTATTGTGTTAGCAAAGGCTGCATCTTTTCTTCCCATTTGCAAAAACAAAGCCGTGCCACCGTCTGCATTAATCGTTTTAGAGTCTCCGTCCAGCACACCATAAAAATCGGTTTGCAAAAAACCGCCCGACAAATCAATGTCGTTCAACAACTTAAAATAATGTAGGGTGTCGTTTTCAAAAAAACCGTTATACGCATAGTAGTTAAATGTGCCGTTTGCAGCATTCTCATCATTGTCACCCGCGCTCAATATCAAATATGGATCCAGTTCAGTGCCCATTCCATAATCTTCGTCCCACCTAGCGTAAAGCATTTTGCCCGCGTATTCCATCCAGTTGGAAAGACTTGCGCCCGACGCGTCAGTATACTGCGTTCCGTCTGTTGGATGGTCGTACCATCCTGCAAATGCATAGTAGCCCGCACGAGTAGGAATTGGTTTTATCGTGTAGGAAGAATTTAGGTTAAGCGTTCTCGACGACACAGACTCTCCGCCAATAAGCCCACCATTTGCGTTCAAAATTGCAGTGGTTTTGTCTTTTACCCAAATTGCATACAAATTCAGAATTTCCACATAAGGATAAAGTTGTGCATTTCCATTAATGCCCACACCCGCATTTGGCGACACCGACCATCCCATGAAATAATACCCCGTGCGAGAAAATCCAGCACTACCTGCAAGGGCAACATTGGCTCCTTGCGCAAGAACATTTCCGTTTGTTGGCACGCTTCCACTGGCACCGTTCAAATTATATGTTATGGTAAAATTGCCCGCGTGCGGAACTTCCCACCACAGCCGCGGCAAACTTATAATAACCTGACTGCCACCCACCACAACCAATCCACTTCCAACAAACACCCAACCGCTGGCTGCACTGCCAATAGTGCCAAAGTTATAACTTAAGTAGGTGGATTGCAACTGCATGTCTTCAATAACTTTTGCAGAGTTTGCAATGCCCGATAGCACCGCATGATTACCGCAAAACTGCAAATCACTGTCATTGTCAATTAAATAATAGTTGTTCGTAAAGGAATAATTATCAACATCATCAGATAACATTTTACCCACGATGCCACCCACAGTTTTGTTAGAAGACTCATTAATCGTCACATAAACTGCGCCTATGTTATATGAAGTTTTAATGGCAAGAACAATCTCTGTTTCTTCGTCGTAAAAACAATTATCACTATAAGCCACCAGTCCACCCACCGATATTGCATCACACTGTGCAAAAGTTTCCACCATAATTCGCCCAGAGTTGTACACATTTAATAAATTAAGCGGCCCCACATTACTTCGCCCAACAATGCCACCTATAATAAGGCTGTTAGAAGCATATCCACCAGAAGCTTCTAGAAAAGATATATTTCCCCAGTTAAATGAATCGGTAATATTCACACTTCTCCAATGGTTATCATTAACATAACCTACAAGCCCGCCAATTGTGTTGTTTTTGCCTGAAACTTTCTTGTTTTCAATATTACCCAAATTACTACAATATTCAATTTCTAGGTTAGTATTAATTACCGCGCCAACCAATCCTCCCAACACAAAATGATGGTTGTTTGCAGGATTATCACTGCTTGACGAAACAACAATGTTTGCCAAATTATCAACTCGGGAAAGAGTAACTTCTGAGTTGACAATGTAACTTATTACACCTGAATAATAATCTTCGCCATTGATATCTTTTCTGCCCACAATATTGCCAGAAATACGAATGTTTTCCACTAATAAATCTGCACCGTCCACATAACTTATCAGACCACCAACATGCGTTATGGTGCTAGGACTCACAAAAATGCTCACAACACATTCCACATCAGTTATGGTAACATTGCCGGCAACAAGTCCTATAAAACCAGAGGCTGAAGCAGTGATTGGACTACTTTCAGTGCCCAAAGTTGCAATTACCGAAATGTCGCTTATCTCCACATTTCCATTATTTGTCAACATTCCAATAAATGACGCATAAAAATATTTTCCGTCGCCAGCATCAACATATTTTGTTACATTCTTGTGCACGATGTTTAGATTTTCAACTGTAAGTGTTTTGCCAAAATTTACTACAACTTCGTTAAACAACGCGCCCTCACCATCCAAAGTGATAGTGTAGCCATCGCCGTCAAAACCTGCGCCATTGAAAGTCAAACTATGCGCACCGTTGTTTATTGTCAGATTGTTCATAAGCTCAAAATAATAAGTGTTTATAAGTTCAGCATCATCAGTTAAGAATAACTCCTGCTCTTGGTAATAGTAAAGCGAGCCTCTGTCCGAGTCTCCCCCCGCATTGCCCACAGTGTAGATGCGGTAAGGGTCGTCCTTTTCACCCGTGCCAATATACAATTCCCATTTAGCATAAACAGTGGTGTTGCCAGCCTCACTCCAAACTCCCCCAACTCCAAATTCATCGGTGTATTGAGTGGTATAATCATTGTTAAACCAGCCCAAGAAAATGTAGTTTTCGCGCTCGGTTACCGAGAACGAAAATTCTTCGCCCATTGTAACGCTATCGTTTGAAAGAGCAAGTCCACCCATAGAGTTAAAGTAAATGATATAGGTTATTCCTTCCCATGTACCATATAGTTTAAAATCATCCATGTCGGAGTGTTTATTCCAGATGCCAGATGTAGCAAACAACTCTCCCTGCTCTGCATCTTCGTGTGTATACCATCCTGTAAAAGAGAAACCCGTTGGATTTGTTGGTTCGTCGCTGGAAAAATCATACGCTTGCCCGAATGTCACTGTTACATACTCCGGCTCGTATGGCATTTCATCATAACCATTGAAAAGAGAAATGGTATATTGTTTACCCGCCCAACGAGCGTATAAGCTAAACGGCGAGATAACATCATAGTTCCACTGACCGCTGGCAGGATAATTTGTGCCCTGCTGCCAATTTATGTTATCATACCAACCCACAAAATCGTAGCCTTCGCGCGTTGGTGCATCCTCTGAAAAATCAAAGTTGTCGCCAAAACCTAGTTCTTTAGTTTCAAAATCGCCAGTTCCGTCGTTGTTATACAGTTTAACAACAATCTGTTTTCCTACCCAGCCAGCGTACGCCGTTGCGTTTTCAAACTTGTCCCAAGGGGCAACACTGTTTCCGTCTGCGCCCGTTAATCGAGTGTCGTCGGTGTGAGAATTAGCATCACTAAACCAGCCACTAAATTCATATCCAACCTTTGAAGGAATCGGCAAAGAATAGTTATCGTTATATGTAACTTCCTTTTCACTCTCACCAACAGTGCCGCCGTTCGGTTCTAAAGTGATAGTATAATCTGGAAACGCCCATATTGCATAAAGTGTGGGAGCATCCTCAAAGTCGCAACTTGCACAAATTCCATCCGTGCCTGTGACCATCAGTCCGTCTTGCGTTTGCCAACCCACAAACACTCGGTTTGTTCTAACTGGCACACCCAAATCTTGCTCTTGTCCATAATAAACCTCAATTTCTGTGGGTTCACCATTCTCAAAACTTCCACCGCTCAATACCAGTGAAATTTCAAAAGAATTTGGTTGCCAATACATAGTAAAAGTGATGCTTTTTGTTATATAATTACTGGTTATGTAACTCAGCCCATAACCAACCGTATCCTCAAAGAATGTGGCGTCTGTATCTGCAATCCAGCCACCATCCGCCTCATTATAACCTTTCTTGCTGTATGAAAAAGTTTCTGCAAAGAACGGTGCCACAGCAGTTTTTGTTATAATTTGATTGGTGTCATCATTGGAAACAAATGTAACGGTATATTCATTTTCCGACCAAATGGCTAACAACTTAACCTCTGCACCATTAACTGCAGTCAGGTTAGAAAAGTCACTTCCTAAATCAATTGTTTGACCCGTTCCCACCACGCTCCAATAAAGAACGGTTTGCGCGTTGTCCACAAAACTAAAAATAGTACCCTGTCTTGCAGCATACGAAACGCCGTAACTCAGCCCCGTTTGATAGAGTTGCGTTTCCATCCCAGTCGTTATCCAAGCAGGGAAATCTTCACTGATGTTTTCGTAGTTAATATCATAGAAAACGCTGTAGGTAATACCCTCCCACTGCGCCGTAAAAGTGATGTTACTGGTTACGAAACCCGCAAAAATTTCGCTGTTGGAATAAATTTTTTCATCATCAGGAAAATAATAAGACACAGCACCAGCCGTTATTTTCCAGCCCAAGAAAATGAAACCCGCTTTTTCAGGAGTTGTCACAATGTGGCTATCAGTCACCAAAAATGGTGCAACATCCTCCACTTCATCATTGCCCTCTCCATTGTCATACACAAAAGTTGCCTTATACTTTTCCGTACTCCAAAGGGCATAAAGAGTCACAATTTCTCCCTCAGTGGACGCCAAATTGCTCACCTGAACTCCTAAATTGTAAATAACTCCCTCTCCTGCAATCGGAGATGTGGACCAAGCAACCATTGCCTGCGCACCGTCCAAAAAGGAAAATACACTTACCGGAAGAGAAAACAACTCATCATAATCCACTTCTATGCTGTCTACTGTGCCTGAAATCCAATCGTCGCCATACGAAAAACTGTCTGCATTGTTGTTAAACTCAACAGTGTAAGAAATTGCACTCCAGCCGGCATAAACCTGCACATCATGCTCTGCAATAAGCCAAATAACACCCTGAGGATAACTATCTCCGTTATCATCGGTGAGTCTGGTTGTATCTGTTTGATTTTCGGCGTGGCTAAACCAACCTAAGAATGTGTAGGCCTCTCTTGAAACTGTGCCAAAATTAAAATAATCTCCAAAAGTAGCAACCGCTTCCGCGTTTTCAGCGCCCGTATAATTGAGGTTAAGCACCACGGAATAGTCGTTTGCAACCCATTTTGCATAAAGCGAGGTCACATCGATAAAACGCCATTCACTGCCTGTTCCATCAGCATCGGTAACGCGATTTAATTCGCTTTGGTCAACATCGTCCAAAAACCATCCGTCAAAGGTGTAGCCCGTGCGCGATGCAATAATGGTTGAAAAATCAACTAATTGGTCATACAAAATTGATGTTTCAAAACTAGTCGGATCGGCTCCAGTATAATTTTGAAATAGTTCAATTTCATATTCAATTGGAATATATCCCGCATAAATGTCTATGTCATTAGCAACATCCCAGCCGTCCCATTGAGTAACCTTTCCAGTATTGTCAGTAAATTTACGCCCTGCTCCTGCTTTGCCATTATGCGACGCAAACCAAC
>CAYJCT010000041.1:6766-7901 GCA_964368745.1 uncultured Christensenella sp.
TTATGTAAAGCGAAACAATTACTTGCTTCCAAACGGCATAAAGAACAACGGTGCTGCCATCTTCAGTACTTAAGTCAACAACCGCTTCTTGATCTTCGTATTCCACATCCGATTCAACCGATCCTCCAATAGTTCGCGACCAGCCCAAAAACTGCTTCGCATCATCAATAAATCTATATTGGTTTTCCAGCAGCGAAGATATTTCGTCGTAATGCATATGCATTTCATCCATGGCACCCGTAATCCATTCGCTGTGAGGAAATTCGCTTATTCCGCTATCGAACACAATTGTGTACTCAATCGGTGACCAACCCGCAAAAACAGTAACATCGCCCACCTCATTCCAAACGCGGTTTTCGCCGTCAAAATTGCTTAAGCCATCCGCGCCCGTCAATTGCCCTGTGTATGGAATTGTATTTTCCTCAACATACTCCAAAAACCAGCCCGTGAAGTTATAACCCCCTCTAGTTGGCACATCAAAAGAATAACTTTCTCCAAAAGTCACAATTTTTGAAGGTACACCACTGCCACCCAGCACATCAAAAGATATGGTGTAAATGTTTGCCGACCACGAGGCAACCAACTTCATGTTTGTGGTAACATGACGATTTCTGATTTCGTTAGTGGTGTAAGTTTGACCCATTAATTTGTTAAAGTAATTACCACCACCAGTAACCGTCCATCCATTAAAATCAAACCCCGTGCGCAACGGATCTTGAATGTCCAGCAAAAACGGTGCAACATCCACGACATTGTCCCATTCTTCGTCTGCTGAATTTAGTTCAAACTCAACAGTGTAGGTGTTTTCACTCCACACAGGATAAAGAGAAATGGTTGCGCCATACTCTTGCGTGAAGTTCACATCAATCAGCGCTCCAGCAGCCACAGTCAAACTGCCATCTGCAGTTGTCCAAGCCACAATCAATTGCGCTCCGTCCACAAACATAAACGGTGCAGTGGCAGGAGTGGGCGCATATTTGTCGAACACTCCATAAGTCAAATCAAGTTCTGCCACCCAAGTGCTAGGGTCTGTTATATTTCCCGGAAACACAAATGCAGCATACTCTGCAGTTTCATCATATTTAAACTCAACTTTGTAAAAAATTGGCGACCACTTTGCATAAAGCGTGGTGTG
>CAYJCT010000042.1:0-7708 GCA_964368745.1 uncultured Christensenella sp.
CAATTAATTGCGTAAACTTAAACTATTATTAAAAAAAATATGACAAAAACATCTGCATTAATTTTAAGATAATTTTAACTAATTTAAAAAAGTATTTGGGGTAAAAAGTATTTGAATTAAAAAGTATTTGGAGTAAAAGATATGTGATTGAAAAGGTATTTGGACTAAAAGATGTTTGGATTAAATTAAAAAGTATTTGAAGTAAAAAGTATTTGAAGTAAAAAGTATTTGAAGTAAAAAGTATTTGGAGTAAAAAGTATTTGAAGTAAAATTAATACAATTTTTTTTAATCTTTTCTGCATCAAATTAATGGCATTAAAAATCATTTTAATTTTTTGTAAGCCACACGCGTAGCAACATGAAACCTCACTTTATCGCAATGCTATCAAATCAACAACACATCACATATAAATCACTTACACACCACGCACATTTACCCTACACAAAAAATGCACAATTGATAGCTAACTTGTAGGTTGATAAAATAAAACGGTTTTTTCTATCATTTTTTGTTCACAAAAAAAGGCATAGAAAATCATACGCCTTTTACAAATTTTTATTATTATTTTCAACAAGTCTTTTATTACAACGATGAGTATAAAAC
The DNA here is from genome assembly GCA_964368745.1 of uncultured Christensenella sp. Classification (GTDB taxonomy): domain Bacteria; phylum Bacillota; class Clostridia; order Christensenellales; family UBA1242; genus UBA11490. Next base: position 605 of record CAYJCT010000042.1, read on the forward strand.
TGCAAGCACAAAGAACACAATCGACAACCAAAACATCGTCCAACTATTCATAACCTCTTCTTTATTTTTAGTTCGAATAGCAAACACCATAGACATACAACTTGCCAAAAGCAATCCCAATATAATAAGAGATTTATTAAAGTCACTAACATCTCTAACATACTTGTTGTAGAAGTTAGACCAAACAGTATCAAAGAAATCTAAAATTAATAAATATCTCATAGCCTCATTCCTTTATATAATTATAAATCAAAACGCAAAAATATTCCACACATTTTGAAAAAAAGTTTTATTTGTTGCAACAAATTAGACTTCACACAAACCCAAACTTTTTATAATGCGTGCAAATACTTTAATGTTTTTAACATTTGGAAACAATCTTTATAAATAATTTGTTTTAAGATAATCCACTTATTGTCACAAAGTAGCACATTAATGTCGCAAATGGTATACATTGAACAAATGTAACTTAACTTACAGACATTTTAACATAGTTATCAAAACCTTAAATACTCACCCATCATATAAATATACGCAATAAAAAAAGAGGGCACATTTTTTGTTGCCACTCTTTATATATTTTTTATTTCAAAATTGTCTCTAGTAATTAAAAATCAATTCTAAAAATCATCAACCAATTTGCCAATTTTGTTTTTTATCTCTACTCAACAGCAACATTAATCAACTGTTCAAAGTCTACAATTTTCAAACATGCTCCACCAATCAGTCCGCCATCTATGCTAGGTTTGCCAAGGATGTCATTGGCATTGCTAGGTTTCAAACTGCCGCCATAAAGCATAATTATTTCATTGGCGGAAATATCATACATCTCTTGAATAATTTGTTTTGCAAAGAAAATAATTTCCTCTGCCTGTTCACTTGTGGCGTTAACGCCCGTGCCAATTGCCCAAACAGGTTCATAAGCAAAAATCATTTTTTCTACATCAGTCTTATTAAAACCTGCAAGCGCGCCCTGAATTTGCGTGGTCACAACTTGCTTTTCAGCGTTTGATTCTCTCTCATTTAGCGTTTCGCCAAAACATACAATGGGAGTAAAACCAAACTCCAATGCTTTTGCAATTTTTGCATTCACTTCTTTGTCTGTTTCGTGAAAGATTGTTCGCCTTTCACTGTGACCCACAATAACTAAATTCGTGTCAAAGTCGGTTAGCATTTTAGCACTTATTTCTCCCGTGAAAGCGCCCGAGTCTTTAAAGTGAATGTTTTGCGCTCCAAAAAGCACACTGGAATCACTTAGTTTTTGTTTTGCCAAATCCATATAAAGAGATGGCACACAAACGCCCACAACATTGCTCGACTTTGCAGCCACTTGTTTCAACTCTTCAAAATATTCATTCAGCGACGCATAATCCATATTCATTTTTTGATTACCTATTAAATATAACTTTTTCAAAACAATTCACCTCAAAAATTATTTGTTATTAATAATATCAACACCAGGCAAAATTTTGCCTTCAAACAACTTCAAACTAGCGCCTCCGCCCGTTGAAATATGTGTAATCTTATGAGCAAGTCCCATGTTTATAATTGCAGAACCGCTGTCTCCCCCACCAATAATCGTAGTGCCCTTAACTTTGGTAACTGCTTTTGCAATTTTATATGTTCCCACAGCAAATTCTTTGGTTTCAAAAACGCCCATAGGTCCGTTCCAGATAACCGTTTTTGCTTTTCTAATTGCTTTGGTAAATTTCTTTATGGATTTTTTTCCAATGTCCACTCCCATAAAGCCGTCTGGAATGTTAGCGTCCACAGTGTTTGATGCATTTGCCACATCAGACAATCCTTTGCTTATCACATAGTCTTCAGGAAGCATAATAACAGTGCCCTTCTCTTCCGCTTTTTTAAGCATTGCTTTAACATCTTCCAGTTTGGATGCATCTAAAAGCGACTCACCCACAGAGTATCCTTGGCTTTTTTGAAAAGTGTACGACATTCCTCCGCCAATAATCAAAACATCGCAAACATCAATCAACTTATCAATAATGCTAATTTTTTCAGAAATTTTTGCACCGCCCAATATTCCCACCAGCGGTCTTTTTGGGTTTTCAATTGCACCGTTGATGATTCTCAATTCTTTTTCAATCAAAAATCCCACAGCATTAGGCATAAGTTTTGCAACGCCATAGGTGGATGCATGCTTTCTATGTGCTGTGCCAAATGCGTCGTTAACATAAATGTCACCCAGAGTGGATAGTTTTTTTGCAAAATCTTTGTCGTTTTCCTCTTCGCCTTTTTCATATCGCAAGTTTTCCAACAATACAACCTGACCCTGTTTTATGTTAGCACATAACTTTGTAGCATCTGCTCCCACCACATCTTTTGCCATCTTAACAGGCTTGTTTAGCAAATTCTGCAACCTTTCTGCAACAGGCACTAAAGAAAACTGTTTCACTTTTTTTCCATCAGGACGGCCAAGATGACTCATCAAAATTGCACTTCCGCCTTGCTCCAACACATAGTTAATGGTGGGCAATGCTTCCACAATTCTGTTGTCATCAGTGATTTTTCCGTCAATCACAGGCACATTAAAGTCAACTCTGATAAGCACTTTTTTGTCATACAAATCTAAATCTTTCAATGTTTTCTTTTCCATAAAAACTCCTTTAAATGAAACAATAAAACTCTAATTTAACAAAATTTTATCTACATAAGTATTATATTATATTGCAAAACTATATGCAAATAAATAGCGGAGAAATAGCAAATAACGCGATTATTTTGTCTTTTTTTGAGTTGCACAAAATAAAAAATAAATATATTTTAAAAAATTTATCTCTTGTCACACTTGCCCATAAAACTCACTTAGCGCTGCCAGCACATCGCTTGTGGTGTTAAGCCCAATAATGCGATTCTTGATTTCCTTTGTGCCACCTGCTCCACCCAAATACCACATAATGTGCTTTCGCATATATTTTACAACATAATTTTCAGGATAAATTTCCAGCAGCGATGAAATATGAAATTTAATGCACTCAAAGGTGCTCAACTTTTTATTTTCATCTAAAAGTGTGGAAAAAATTTGAGGATTGCCAAGAGCCCCTCTGCCCACCATAACAGTCGCACAGCCCGTTGCTAACAAGTTATGATAACTAGTAACATCGAACACATCTCCATTGGCAATAATGGGTATGCTAACTGCATTTACAACATCTTTTATAATGTCGTAATTCACAACGCCCGAAAAAAACTGTTCCCTACTTCTGCCATGAATCGTGATAGCACTTGCTCCCGCTCTTTCACACATTTTTGCAAACTCAACAGCCACAATAGAATGCTCGTCCCAACCACTGCGAAACTTCACGGTTATCGGTTTGTCAGTCGCCGCCACACAAGAGGTAACAATACTCTCTGCCAACGCCAGGTCTTTTAGCAGTGCACTCCCTTCGCCATTGTTCACAATCTTGGGCGCCGGGCAACCCATGTTAATGTCGATAATATCAAACTTTTTTAAATGCTCACTTTTAACTATTTCTGCCATGATCTTGGCGTCACTTCCAAAAATTTGCACGGCTTTAATGCTCTCGTTGTTGGCTGTGGTAAGCAAGTCCAATGTTTTTTTACTCTTATACTTAATTGCTTTTGCGCTCACCATTTCAGTGAAACAAAAATCCGCACCCGCCAAGACCGCCATGCTTCTGAACGCAAAGTCCGTGACGCCTGCCATGGGCGCTAAAATTAAGTTGTTTTTTAAATATACATTACCTATTTTCATAATAAAAGTATATCATAAAACAAATAAGTTTTGGTCACAAAAAACAATGTATTGACAAAAAAAGTCGCAAAAAAACTTTCGCGACTTTTTTTTAAATTTTCAAAAAGCAAGAATGATTATTTTGTGTTAACTGCATCTTTAAGTGCTTTGCCAGCCTTAAACGCAGGAGCAACACAAGCAGGAACCTTAACAATTTCTTTAGTTCTTGGGTTAATGCTTTGTCTAGCCGCTCTTTGTCTAGTAACAAATTTTCCGAAGCCAGCAATAGCCACCTCTTGACCTGCTTTTAGCGCTTTAGTTGTAACAGCAATAAACTCATCCACAACAGCAGCAACATCTTTTTGAGTCAATTCAGTTTTTTCAGCAATTGCTTTAACTAAATCATTTTTGTTCATATTTATTTCTCCTTTAATAGTTATACCAAATTATAGCACAAATCAAGCCTTAATCAAAACAAAAAAAATAAAAAAACAATAAAAAAGCACCAAAAACAAGTCTTTTTTGAGGTTTTTTATTGTTTTATTTGCAGAAAAAATACATTATATAGTAAATCAAATTAAAAAATCGCTTCTTTTAAAGACTTTCCTGCTTTAAAAACAGGAACTTTTGTGGCTGGAATTGTAATATTTTTTCTGGTTTGAGGGTTAAACAACTTGCGGGAATTGCGATACTTCACATCAAATTTACCAAACCCCACAAGCGACACAGACTCTCCCCGTTGCAACGATTGCTCCACCACCAAAGTAACCGCTTCCAAACATGTTTTACAATCCTTTTGTGACAACTTGCTCTTTTCTGACAATAACTTAACAAACTGAGCTTTATTCATAAATTATTCTCCTTTTAGCAAATTGTTTCCAAAAACAATCAAACTATACTTTATTTCATGTGTTTTTTAATATACAATCCCTTCCCCACATTTTTCTTATGTTTTATCAAATATTTTTATACTTTTTTCTTATGTTTTTTATTAAACAAACCCTTGATTTTGGGAAACATTTCCAACTCCCTTGCAGAAAAGACTTTAAAAACATATATTAGCGCAAAATACATCACTATTCCAGCCGCCCCACAAATCCCTAAATATATCCAAAGGGGCAAATATTCGTAAAGCACAAATTTGAACAAAAACACAAAGGTGCCCATTGAAAGCGAACTAAAAAGTGGGAAAATAAGCATTTTTTTAACATTAAAACAAAGTGAAAATTGCTTATTTATGTAATAAGCACAAATAAAACTTGCAACCGACAAAAATGCCACATTTGCAATAACCACTCCAAAAACATTTATGCTTTTTACGCTTACAAGCAAAATAGTCAATGCAGTACGCACCACAACTCCAATTAGAAGCGCAAAGAACGGAACAAGCGGTTTATTAATTGCTTGTAAAATTGCAATAAATGTGTGCAAAAATGCGTAGTAAATTATGCTGACACTTGCAACCATCAAAAGTTTGTATGCAAAGTCAAATTCACTAAAAAATCTTTCCGTCAAACCTCCGCTAAACAAAAATGATATTATCTCAGGCGCCAGCACCAAAAACAGGACAAACAAAGGTAGCGCCACAATCCATGTGAGTTTTATATAAAAATGAATTTTAATAGAGATGTTGCTGGGGTTTCCATCTTCAATGGAAGAGGATAAATTAGGCAAAAGCGCGGTAGATAAAGATGATATCAAAACAATGGGCAAACCTATCAAACTTGCAATAATTCCATTGCTTATACCATACAAACTGGTTGCCGCAACGCTTGCAATCCCGCTGAATGTAAGCAGATTTATCACTAAAAAACTATCGAGTAAGGCCGTTATGGGAATTATGATGCTCGACAGCATGCTGGGCAACGCAAGAGCAAAAATTTTTTTTATAGTTTGCCTACGAGTTAAATAATTAGTGTCGTCCATGGTTGCAAATGCACGATTTTTTTGCAAATTAGTTAAATTTACGCTCTTATATAAACTTCCTGATTTTTTGATACCTTTTACCAGTAACATAATTGATGTTTTTTTCAGCACTTCTTCTTTGAAAAAAAATTTGTAGTCATATCGATTTTTATAATAAACAAAATTACCACAAAGCAATATCATGGAGCAAAGTTCACTAATTGTCACGCCCAGAATTGCGCCTAACACCGCATACTCCACGCCCAGCGCCAGAAACCTAAAAGATAAAAATAACCCAAAAAATAACTTTATAATTTGCTCAAATATAATAGATGCACTTGTGGGCACCATGTTTTCAATACCTTGAAAATAACTTCTAATCACCGCAATAATGGAAGAGCAAATAAGCGCTGGCGCAATTGCAACATAGCCTAAATACGCATTGCTATTGCCCTGAAAAAATGCAATTTCTTGTCCAAACAACACAATTAAAACAGAAAAAATCGCGCTAAAAACAAATGATATCAAAACTCCACAAACAAAAATTCTCATCTCATTTTTCTTATGTCGTCGCGCTCTTTCCACCGCCACTAGTCGACTCACACCAATAGAAATTCCACTGCTAGAAACAATAAGAAGCAGCGAATATATGGGAAAAATAAGATAATACACACCCATGCCATTGCTGCCAAGAATGTGGGTTAGCGGAATTTTATAAAGTGCACCAATAATCTTTGCAAGCAGTCCCCCCACTGCCAAAATTCCTGCACCAATTAAAAATGAATATCGCTTTTTCATAACATCAATTGCTCGCTCAAGAATTTTGCAACAATGCTTACCGACTGAATGTCGGATGGCGTAATTTCACACTCATCAAACCCCACAACGATAACTGCCCCAAAAGTGTTTTCGTTCACCACAATTGGAAAAATCAGTTGGCACTCAAAATTTATAACATCACTGTCCACAACTTTGTAAATTGTGGTTTTGTCTGCCTTGCTGCCAATATAATTTTTTTTCATTTTAATCAAATCATAAATTTCTTTGCTGATTTTTTTTCCGAGATATTTTTTTTCGTGAGTACCAAAATAACTGATAACCTTTTCCATATCACAAATCAAAATTTCCTTGTTTAAAATACCGTATAATATGGAGCAAAAACTGTCTGAAAAATCGGATAATATGTTCATGGGTGAAAAGTTTTTAAGCACAATCTGACCCATTTCATTTATGTAGAGTTCCAACTTCATGCCCTCTCTTAATCTAAGAGATGTTCTGATTTCTTTAGGAATTACAATTCTTCCCAGTTCATCAATTTTTCGCACCATTCCCGTTTCTTTCATAACTTTCTACCCCACTACTAATTTTCTTTTAGTATGCGAAAAAATCAATTTATTATGCTGAATTAGAAAGGAATAGCACAATAGTTCCTGCATTTGGAATTATGCCTTTTCCTTTTCAAGGAACTTGTACACGACAGCCGCAAG
>CAYJCT010000043.1:0-7647 GCA_964368745.1 uncultured Christensenella sp.
TCTTTTAGTTATGTATTTTAAAAAGCGGCGAATAAATTTATAAAATCAAACAGAATTTTCTAAGTAATATAAAAAAGATAATGTCTTTTTTAGCATAATAAAAATGATAGTATTTTTAATCAATCTTAAAAAATCACTATCTTTCCATATATTTTGAAACAATAAACGCTTTCATTTGTGGAGACAATCCATAAAACTCACTCACCAACGACTGCTCTCTGCTTGTTTCTAATTCGTTCAAAAAGTCTTTAACACTTTTGTTTTCTGATTTCTGCACGGGCGCTGTCGATTGCGATGCAATTTCGGACGCCGAAACAATACTTGTGGCGGCACTCGCGGTGGGGTTTTTGTCCTTTTCGTAAACGGGACCTGCAGCCTCTTGAACAAACCTGTTCGCCATATAGTTTTCCGGCACCTTTTCTTCCACATACTTAATTTTTCTAACTATTGTTCGGGGCGCCTTTTCCTCTTTTGGTTTTTCCACAGGCTTTTCATTTGCCACGGGTGCAGGCGCTTTCTTTTTGGGCTTTTCTTTTTTGTCCGACAAACTAAAAATCCACAAAAAAATCAGTAGCATAATTATATAAACTATTAAAATGTTAAACTCAAGCTGAAATTTTCCGCTCATGAAGTTTAAAAACATCTTTACTTCTCCTCACCTTTTCTGTAAGTATATTTTGCGTCCACGCCACCAATTGTATTTCTCATGTTTGTGTCTGCAATAACATTTTGCATACGATAATAATCCATAACGCCAATGTTTCCGTCCTGCAACGCATTGCTAATTGCTTTAGGAATTTCAGACTCGGCCTCCACCAAACTTGCTTTCATCTCATGCTCTCGGGCGATTGCCATGGCTCTGCGCTCTTCCGACCGTGCTTGAGCAATTTGCACATCAGCCTCCGCTCTTTCAGCCATCAATCGTGCACCGATATTTTTTCCCACATCAATATCTGCCACATCAATACTCAAAATTTCAAAAGATGTGCCTTTATCAAGCCCTTTTTTAAAAACTGTTTTGCTTATAAAATCAGGATTTTGCAACACCACTGAATGCGTATTTGCATGAGCAACAGTTGTTACCACGCCCTCACCCACACGCGCCAACACCGTGTCCTCGCCGGCACCACCGATAAGCGTTTCAATATTTGTTCTAACGGTAACCCTCACACGAATGTTCAACTCAATGCCGTCCCTTGCCACCGCTGTGATTTGCGGCGAAGTGATAACCACAGGATTAACGCAACTTTGCACCGCCTTTAAAATGTCGCGATTAGCAAGGTCAATTGCTTTTGCAGTTGCCACACTTATTTTTATGTCAGCGCCATGCGCAACGATTAACGCATCCACCACTCTTTCCACATTTCCGCCTGCAAGTAAATGAGTTTCCAAATCATCCAGCGTGATTTTAACGCCCGCTTTTCTTGCAGTTATGTAGTTGTTCACAATATAGTCAACATCGAGTTTTCTAATTTTCATGCTCATCAATTTTAGCGCACTAACAGGAACGCCAGAAAGCAATGCTTTATAAAAAATATTAAGAGGAACCATAGCAATAAAGTATGCCAAAAAAATCAGCACAAGCACAACCACTGATAAAATTGCATATAGCCCAATTGATGCACTAAATAAATCTGGCATGAAGTCCTCCTAAATAAAAGCAAAAAAAACTTAGAGCGCCTCTAATTAATTTAAAACATCCATTTCTTCACAATTATTGTATCAAAATTTGTAAAAGTTTCATAGTGATTTTATGTAAAATTATTATTTAATATTATACTATATATAAACAATTATTTTTTTTTAATTCTTACATAATAACTATTTTTTTTAATCTAACATGATAACTATTTTTTTAAACTTAAAAAAACACAACCCTCAAAAGAGTCGTGTTTTCTGCCTAACCAACATTTAAAATCACATCGATACTACAATGAATTTTTCATATCGTCAACAATATTTTTTAGTTCCACAAATATTTGGCGAACATCTTCATTTCCGCTCTTTAATCCCTCGCCCGCTTGTGTTTCGGAATTAATTAAATTCTCGATATCATAAATCAAATTGCGCTTTTTCTGCAAATCACTGTCGTTGGTGAAATCAAGTTCGCTATATCTATTGGTTATATCACGAAGAGTATCACCCAGTTTATCGTTAAAATCCATTGTATCGTCTTCTTCGTCCATCTGATAATCGCTGATGACTGCGTTGTCCACCACAATTTCATTAAGGTTTGGAGCGCTATATGATGTTGCAGCACCATGTGAGCCTGTTTGCTCAAATGATTTTGTCACAGTTGTTTTTTGTGAAATTTCTTTCGTTGAAGCAACTGCACTTGAACTTCTTTCAACAGACCTTGCCGCTTTTTTTGCTTTTGGTTTGTAAGTTTCCACTTCTAGAGTAAGCATGGTTAAGTTAATGTGGGCGTCAAACATGTGATAGTTTTGCTCCTGATATGGAGTGTTCACATCAATCAATGTTCTGCCGCTGCTTTTTAGTTCCACCAGCAAAGGAATCAAATCGCCATCCCCCGCAACAATACAGTAAGTGTCGATTTCCACTTTGGTATAATTAAGTTTGATGGCATCCACAATCATGCGGTTGTCCAATTGGCTGAACCTTTTTTTGTATCTCATGAAAGGCGCAGTATCGTAGCCGTATCTTGAAATAGCATCGGTTAAATATATATGCTTTCTGTCATTATAGCCATAAAATTTGCAATACACAACCTCACCAATTTCGTTCAACTTAGAATAAAGTTCGTTAAATGCCTCTCCGCCAATTTTCACATTGTCAACATCCACAAGTAGAGCGATTTTTTTTGTGTTAATCATAAATTTTCTCCTTAAATTAAAATACTATTTTTTCTGTCGCATCATACGCTCATAAAACAAATATTGCTGAGCGTACCCCGACAAATTTCCAAACATTTTCAAAAATTCCTCACTGATTTTATCAGGCATCATTGCTTCATTTTTAGTGATATCGAAATACACTTTCTTAATCCAAGTATCTGTTGGGAAAACATCAGTTTTTCCATAGGCAAACAACAATATGCAATCAGCCACTTTTCTGCCCACACCTTTTAGTTTCATCAAATGCTGTCTAGCAAGGTTGGTTTGCAAGGAGTACGGCGCATCCAAATCGAATCCATCAGCAATTGCAGCAATGGTCGAAACCAAATACTCGTCCCTGTAACCACAACCCGCTTCACGAAAATCACTTTTTGACATGCTTGCCAGTTGCTCCAAAGTGGGAAACGCGTGGTAATCTTTTTTGTCATCCCCACACTTTTTGCAAATAAGGTTGAGTGAATTTTTAATTCTTGGGATGTTATTATTTGCGGAAATAATAAAACTAACTATCACTTCCAACGGCGCTTGCTTCAGTACGCGAATTCCGTGACCGTAATTGATAGCAGAATTCAAATGTTCAAAGTCCATCAAAGCCAATTTTATATTAGCATAATTTGTATCCAAATCAAAGTATTTTATTGCAAATTTTAAGTTTTTACAAAAAATCTTTTCATAGTCTTTATGGCAGAAAACCCGTATCTGATGCTCACCAGCATACACATTGTAACCAAAATCTGTCTTGTTGTAACGAAAAACTTGCCCACACTCCAAGATGTGTGCAATGCTGAAATCCTGCAAATCATTTATTAAAATATGGTCTTCAAAAACTAAATATTTCAAAAATGTTTCTCCTCCATAAAAGCAAATAAAAAATTTATTTAAACCTTACTAAATTTTACTCTTCACAATCATATCTTAAAACTTTTTTGATGTGTCTTTTAAAGCACGCGAATTCAAAGGTTTTTATATGGTTGTTATATGGTTATTTTCAACACAAATGCAAATGCAATGTTTTTGTATGCTTTATTATATAATAGACTGCTATCAGAAAAGTAAATCAAATGTTTTATAAATTAACTTTTACACATGCGCAAATCGCATATTTTTTTAAATCAACTTTTACACATGCGCAAATCGCAAAAAAAATATCCGAAAACTCTTTCAGATATTTTATCAAATTAATTTATAAAACGAAAACAAAAATTAGTAAACAATAAAACTATATTATACTAACTCTTTTCTTATCTTTTGTATCATGCTCAAATCTCACAGTGCCTTCCTTTAATGCAAACAATGTGTGGTCTTTTCCCACTCCAACATTTTTACCTGCATTAATTTTGGTACCCCTTTGTCTAACAATAATGGTACCGGCATTAACAACTTGGCCGTCACTTCTTTTAACACCTAGTCTTTTACTTTCACTGTCTCTACCGTTTTTAGAAGTACCCTGACCTTTTTTGTGAGCGAACAGAAGAATATTAATATTAATTATCATAACTGAACTCCTCTAATTTTATATTTTTTGGATATCCTTGCGCTAAATTTTCAATAGTCAAGAATAGTGTTTTAAGAATAATTTGCGAATTTTTCATGTCAACATCGGTTATATCACTAGGCAATTCCAGCCTAAAAAAACCAATGCTGTCGTTTCTATCAAGAGTTGCACTAATGCCCACCACATTCACAACGCCAATTGCTGCCGATTGAATAGCAGTGGAAACTGCCGCACAAACAATGTCTTTTCCGTGTTTTGCATAGCACGCATGACCCTCCGACACAAAGCCCACAAAATTATTATTCTTTTTAAAAAATTTCACATTTGTCATACTAACTTACCGATAGAATTTTTAGTGCTGTAAATGGTTGTCTGTGACCTTGCTTTCTTTTATAGTTTTTCTTTGCTTTGTATTTAAAAACTACAATTTTGTCACCTTTACCATGCTCAACAACTTCTGCAACAACTTTTGCATCTGCAATAAATGGGTTACCATTAACTACTTCGTCATCTTTAACAAGCATTAACACATCAAGATTGATTTTCTCGCCAACATTTGCGCTGATTTTTTCAACTTTAACAACATCGTCTTGAGAAACTTTATACTGCTTGCCACCTGTTTGAACAATTGCGTACATCAAACATACCTCCTATACCCATACTCACTAAACAAAGGCGACCGAAAAACCGGTGCTTACCTGCCCATTTTATGTGGCTCGATTGAAATTTTATCACAATATCGCTCACTTGTCAATTACAAATAAGCCATTTTAATTACTTTTTTATTTATTATATTGATGAAATATACATTATATTAAAACAGTTTTGCTTAAGGGAAACAACTTATAACACCACAATCGTGATACCACTGTTCAGATTTGCCACTTGACTGTTTAAAATCAACTGAGGAAACCTCTCGCAAATTTTTTGTTTTTCCTCATTTCCGTCGGAAAAAAATTCGCCCGGCACAAAAGAAACAATGCTGCCATTTTTTTTCAACTCAGCCAATCTATGATGCACGCATCTTTTTATCTCGCCGCCCACTCCATGAGCCCCATGCCCATGAATAAATATAATCACTTCGTAGCCCTCAAGGCGAGAACAATGCAACTCATCCTCCATAAGATGTTGTGCCCAACTGCTGTCGGGCATATCTTTTTTTAAGTTCACAACTTTTATCATTTGCCCTCCAGTTTTATTTTTTTGAACACAAGTGGATTTTCAAAATTGATTGTTTAATAAAAATGTTACAATTTTAACCAATATAAACTTTAAAAACTTTAAAAATTAAAAATACAAATAAGTCATCAACACCGAACCATATTTTCGGGTTTCAGCGTCATACTTTGCATTTATTTTTGGTAATTCTGCGCTATGTTCCAACACCACAACAGCCTGCTCGCTAAGTAGCGAAAACTTAAGCAGCATGTCCACCACTTTTTCATAATATTCAGCATCGAACGGCGGGTCCACATACACAATGTCGAAGCAAACGCCCATTACTTTCAACTTTTTCAACACATCTTCATAATCACCTTTTATTAAGTTAGGCACCACTCCCACTTTAGCAAAGTTTTTATTTATCAAAGAAATTGCAGAAACATTTTTTTCGCCCACAAAAACTTGCCCAGCACCCCTACTCACCGCCTCCAATGCCACCGCTCCCGTGCCACCAAACAAGTCCAAAAAATTACACCCCGAAATGGAAAACTGCAGTTTGTTAAAAACCGCTTCTCTCACCATATCAAGCGTGGGTCGAGTGACATTATTTTCATACTCACTCAACTTTGTTCCCTTAAATTTCCCCGCTATAATTCTCATGCCTTTATTTTATCACACACACTCAATTTTTGAAAATAAAAAGAGTGCATTTAGCACTCAAATAGTTTTCAAAACAACTGCAATTTTTGCACAAAATATGCGTTTTGCTGCATATTTATGCACATTTTGCACGCTTTTAGCACCAAAATGGTCAAAATACATGCAAAACGCGGTTAATCCAACACATTTTTTCAGCTAGAATTTGCATGTAAAAATCATGCATTCAAGCCCTTTTTTGACGGCTAATTTATTAATTAAACATTGCTTACACAATCGCTTTATTCATCCTTTTTCTGTCAAAATTTAATAAAATTTCATAACTGCTAGTGCCCAGTGCTTTTGCATAATCCTTTAGCGTGATTTCCTTACCGCAACTTTTGCCCAACAGTACCACTTCACTGCCCACAAAAGCAGACTTCACTTTTGTCACATCAATCATGCAACAATCCATGCAAATCATACCTAAAATATCACACTCCACACCATCCACCAAAAGTGAAAATTTGTTTCCCAAGCCTCTTAGCAGTCCATCGCCATAACCACAAGGAACCACAGCCACCTTCATATTTTTGCTGGCTCTAAAAGTGTTGACATACCCCACACACTCGCCTGCTTTCACATTATTTATTGCCACAATTTTGCTGCTGATGCTCACAACTGACTTAAAATCGCTCACCCCTTCCATTTCGCCGTAGAGCGCAAACCCCACTCTCACCATATCAAGATTGTATTTTTTGACTTTTAGCGCTGCAAAACTATTTGCAGCATGAACCAACAGTTGCATATCTTTAACTTTTTCAACAAATTTTTTAAAAAAATCAAACTGATAATCAATAAACGCCAAATCATCATCCTTGGTGGAAAAATGCGTGTATATTCCCTGCAATGCAATTGTTTCCGCTTTCGTTATAATCTTAAGCGCACTTTCCAAGCCTTTAAGTGATTTTAGCCCATACCTATTCATCCCTGAATTTATTTTAATATGCACAGACAGCACGCTTTCGAGTTTTTCCGTGCAATAACTTTTGAGTTGAATAAGCGAAAAAATGCTCACACTAACTGCGTTTTTTGCACACCAATTTAAACTTCCACTGTCCACCACTCCCAAAATCAGAATGGGCGTTGTTGTGTCAAAAGTTCGGATTTCTTCTGCCTCCACCACATTTGCCACAGCAAAACAATCCACATAATCTTTTATTATTGGACAAACATTTTTCACTCCCAATCCATACGCGTTGGCTTTCACCACCGCACAAAACTTTGCCGCTGCAACTATTTTTCGCAACTGTTTTATGTTGTGAATCAAACTTTTTGCATCTATTTTATAATCAATAAAATAACCCATACAAGTTTATATGTATGGGTCAAAATTATTGTTAAAAATTAATTCATTTTATTTATTTAAAAAAACTTTTATTAAAAACTTAATTTATTTTGTTGATATAATATTTTTTATTAGAATTAAATATATTTTAT
>CAYJCT010000044.1:0-7584 GCA_964368745.1 uncultured Christensenella sp.
TTTTTTACCCATTGCAACTGATTTTGAAAACAATTACAATTTAATATTTTGAAATTTGTTTAAGGATATTCGCTATTTTATGTTAAATGCTAGTGATATCAAGAAAGTAATGTCAGGGAATAATGTTAGACACTCCTTTGGTAGAGTTAAAGAAGTCGCTGAGATTCCTTATTTACTTGAAGTGCAGAAAAATTCCTATAAAAGTTTTTTAGAAGAAGGAATTGGTGAGGTTTTAAAAGAATTTTCTCCCATAACAGACTACAGTGGAAAGGCGGAAGTTTATTTTCTTGACTATAAACTTGATGACAGCCCGAAAATTTCCAAGGCTGAAACAAAACGCAAAAGCGGTCACTATACGGTGACTCTAAAAGTTAAAGTGCGTTTGGTTATCAAGGAAACTGGTGAAGTTGTTGAATCTGATGTTTTTCTAGGCGATGTTCCTTTCATGACCGATGAGGGCACTTTTGTTTTTAACGGCATTGAAAGAGTTGTGGTTAGTCAAATTGTGAGAAGTCCTAGTGTGTATTTTTCCAAGCACATGGATAAAACAGGTAGGGATATTTTTGCGTGTACGCTAAACCCAAAACGAGGCAGTTGGCTGGAAATCGAACAGCGCGACAAGGAGCCTAATCAACTTAAAGTTTGTTTGGACAAAGGCGGAAAAATTTCGCTGGGTATTTTTTTGAAGTGCTTTGGGTTCACTAAAGACCAAATTTTAGATGTGTTTGGCAACAACGAAATAATGAAAGCAACACTGGAAAAGGATGCTTACGACACTCAGCACGATGCGCTTGTGGAATTGAGCAAAAGAACGCGACCAAGCGAAATACCTAGTGCGGATGCAACCAAACAGTTTGTTTTTTCGCAGTTTTTTTCCACCCAATATTATAATTTGGGCGAAGTGGGCAGATATAAGATTGACAAGAAATTGGGTCTTGCTTCCCGTCTTGTGGGACTGGCTGCAGCAGAAGATATTAAAGACAAGAAAACCGTGATAGTGGCGGCAGGCGAGGTTATAACAAAAGAGAATGCTTATCGCATTCAACATTTGGGAATAAACGAGGTTTATGTTTCTGTAAACGGAAAGTCGCACAAAATGTATGGTAACAACAGAGTTAAGTTGTCGGAAATTATCAAGTGCAACGAAGCAGAGTTGGGCATTAAGCATCAAGTTTACTATCCTGTGCTTGCTGAAATTTTGAAAGAATACAAAACTAAAGATGAAAGATTGGAAGCCATTAAAAACAATGTGGAAAATCTTATTGGCAGCACGCTTACGATGGATGATATTTTGGCGTCC
Organism: uncultured Christensenella sp.; assembly: GCA_964368745.1. Classification (GTDB taxonomy): domain Bacteria; phylum Bacillota; class Clostridia; order Christensenellales; family UBA1242; genus UBA11490. Next base: position 1,301 of record CAYJCT010000044.1, read on the forward strand.
ATCAGTTATTTCCTTGACCTAAACGAAGGCATTGGATATGTTGACAACATTGACCACCTTTGCAACAGGCGTTTAAAGGGCGCGGGTGAGTTGTTGCAGGACGCTATGAGAAGCGGCATGAACAAACTGAGCAATTCCGCTAAAGAAATTTTGCAAAGTCATGACTTGAACGATATTTCTCCTAGCCAAGTAGTGAACGCTCGTCCAATAAATCGCGTGTTTAAAGACTTTTTGGCAAGTCACCAATTGAGCCAGTTGATGGATGAGATGAATCCGCTTTCCTCGCTTGCACAAAAGCGTCGTTTGAGTGCGGTGGGTCCGGGCGGAATCAAGAAAGACCGTGCAACTGACGAAGTGCGCGATATTCACCACAGCCACTATGGCAGAATTTGTGTTATTGAAACACCTGAGGGCGGCAACATCGGTTTGATTAGTTCGCTTGCATCTTACGCTAGAATTAACGACTATGGATTTATCGAAACTCCATATCGTATTATTGACCGCGACAAAAAAGTGGTTACCAACAACATTGTATATTTAATGGCAGATGAAGACGAAAATTGTTATATTGCACAAGCCACCGAACCTTTAACTGAAAAAGGTGAGTTTGTGAACGACACTGTGGTGTGCAGATATATGGACACTATTTTAGAAGTTAGCAAAGACATGGTAGATTATGTGGATGTGTCACCAAAACAGTTGGTGAGCGTGCCCACTTCTCTTATTCCATTTTTAGGAAATGACGACACGGCGCGCGCGCTGATGGGCGCAAACATGCAACGCCAAGCAGTTCCACTAATCAAAACCGAGCCTCCAATTGTGGCAACGGGATTGGAATATAAAGTGGCGCTTGATAACTGCGCTATTGTGGTGGCAAAAAATGCAGGCGTGGTTAGTTATGTGGACGGCGACAATGTTGTGGTGCGTCAAGAAAACGCAGTGGAAGACACTTACGAATTAACTAAATTTTTAAAGACCAACCAAGAGAGTTGTATAAATCAAAAACCAGTTGTAAAAGTGGGTCAAAAACTAAAGAAAGGCGATTTGATTGCCGACGGCTACAGCACTTCGGGCGGAGAGTTGGCGCTGGGCAAAAACATGTTGATTGCCTTTATGAACTGGGAAGGTTACAACTATGAGGACGCGATTCTGCTTAGTGAGCGATTGGTGAAAGATGATGTATACACTTCCATTACCCTAAAAGAAGAAGATGTTAAGTGTCGAACCACAAAACTGGGCGACGAAGAATTCACGCGTGATATTCCTAATCTTGGCGAAGATGTGCTTAGAAATTTAGACGAAAACGGAATCATCCGCATTGGTGCGGAAGTTAAACCGGGCGATATTTTGGTGGGCAAAGTAACACCAAAAGGCGAAACCGAGCCTACTCCAGAAGAGAGATTGCTACGCGCTATCTTTGGCGAAAAAGCAAGAGATGTGAAAGATACATCGCTTAGAGTGCCTCACGGAATTAGCGGCGTGGTGGTGGACATTCAAACATTCTCCCGCAAAAACAAAGATGAACTGGAAACGGGCGTTAATCAAATGGTTAAAGTTACCATCGCTCAAAAAAGAAAAATCAGTGTGGGCGATAAAATGGCAGGCCGTCACGGAAACAAAGGTATTGTTAGCCGTATTCTTCCTGTGGAAGATATGCCGTTTATGGCAAACGGTCAACCCATCGACATCGTGTTAAACCCGCTGGGCATACCGTCCAGAATGAATGTGGGACAGGTGCTGGAAGTGCATTTGGGACTTGTTGCAAAAGCGCTGGGCATCAAAATTTCCACTCCTGCTTTTGACGGCATCAACGAAGATGATATTGTGCAACTATTAAAAGAAAACAACTTGCCTGAAAATGGAAAAATTCAACTTTTCGACGGCAGAACGGGTGAAGCATTTGAAAACGCGGTGACTGTGGGCTATATGTATTACATCAAACTAGAGCACATGGTAAACGACAAAATGCACGCGCGCTCCACTGGTCCTTATGCGTATGTAACTCAGCAACCACTTGGCGGAAAAGCGATGTTTGGAGGTCAGAGGTTTGGTGAGATGGAGGTTTGGGCGCTGGAGGCTTATGGCGCAAGCAAACTGTTGCAGGAAATGCTGACCATAAAATCGGACGACACTGAAGGCCGACTTGCAACCTACAAAGCAATTGTGGAAGGCAGTCAGTTGCCGCAGCCATCCGTTCCTGAATCTTTCAAAGTTATGATTAGAGAGTTGCAGGGACTGGGGCTTGATATCACGCTGCTTACCGAACAAGGCAAAGAGTTTAAACTGACCGACCTAAATCGTGACACTGTTGAGACATTTGCAGAGGCAACAAAATCTCGTGAAGAAGTATCTTTTGTGGAATTGGAATTCGACAAAGACAAAGCACTGGAAGAAGATTTGGAAGAGAGCGACTTTGATAATATATTTGATGAATCAGCATTATTTGACGATTTTGATATTGAAGAATAGGAGAAATTTATGTTTGAATTAAACAACTTAGCAGCAATACGCGTGAGTATTGCATCTCCGGAAAAAATCAGAGAGTGGAGTCATGGTGAGGTTACAAAAAGCGAAACCATTAACTATAGAACCCACAAACCTGAAACTTCTGGATTATTATGTGAAAGAATTTTCGGACCCAAGAAAAACTGGGAATGTCACTGCGGAAAGTATAAGAGAATCCGTCACAAGGGCGTTATTTGCGACAAGTGCGGAGTTGAAGTGACAAAAAGTATCGTTAGACGCGAAAGAATGGGTCATATCGAACTGGCTACTCCTGTTGCTCATATTTGGTTTATGCAAAGTATTCCATCAAGGATTGGATTGCTACTAGGACTTAACAGCAAACAGTTAGAAAGAGTGGCATATTATGTCAACTATGTGGTGGTGGATCCCGGAAAAACAGAGTTTACTAAAATGCAGATTATTTCCGACTTTGAGTATCGTGAGGCAATTGAAAAGTTTGGCTATGATTCGTTTAAAGCGGGCATGGGCGGAGAAGTTATTAAAGAGTTGTTGACCGAAATTGATTTGGAAAAAGAGTCCAAAGAATTGGTGGAACAGGCAAAAACTGCCAAAGGTCAAAAGAAAATTAAAATGAATAAAAAACTGGAAGTGGTGGAAAACCTGCGTCGCAGTGGCAACCGTCCTGAGTGGATGGTGCTGGATGTTGTGCCAGTTATTCCGCCTGATCTTAGACCTATGATTCAGTTGGACGGTGGAAGATTTGCAACCAGTGACATCAACGATTTATATAGAAGAATAATTAACAGAAATAACCGTCTAAAGAAATTTATTTCAATTGGCGCTCCTGAAGTTATTGTTAGAAACGAAAAGAGAATGCTGCAAGAGTCGGTGGATGCTTTAATTGAAAACGGAAAAAGAGGCAAGGCAGTTCAAGGACCAAAACAGCGCGAACTAAAAAGTTTGACATCGTCTTTGAAAGGAAAACAAGGACGATTCCGTCAAAATCTACTGGGAAAACGAGTGGATTATTCAGGTCGTTCGGTTATCGTTGTAGGGCCAGAACTTAGAATTTATCAATGCGGACTGCCAAAAGAAATGGCGCTTGAACTTTTCAAGCCGTTTGTTATGAGAAAGTTGGTGGAACGCAATTTGTCGCTTAATTTTAAAACGGCAAAAAGGGTTATTGAAAGACAAAAACCTGTGGTTTGGGATTTGTTGGAAGAGGTAATTAAGGAGCATCCTGTGCTACTTAACCGTGCGCCATCACTTCACAGACTTAGCATTCAGGCATTTGAGCCTGTGCTAATTGAAGGTCGTGCAATCAGATTGCATCCGTTAGTATGCGGAGGATTTAACGCAGACTTTGACGGAGACCAAATGAGTGTGCATGTGCCGCTTAGCCCTGAGGCAATTGCGGAAGCGCGCATTTTGATGTTGGCTAGCAACAATGTGTTGAAACCGGCAGACAGTTATCCGATTGTGACTCCTACTCAGGACATGGTGCTAGGCTGCTATTACCTAACAGTAGAAAAAGAAAATGCTAAAGGCGAAGGCAAAATATTTAAAGATGAACAAGAGGCAATTTTAGCGTATCAGACAGGCGTTGTGGAACTTCAAGCAAAAATTGTGGTGCGACGAGTGGGCACATTTGACGGAAAACCCGTTCAACGCCGCATAAACACCACGGTAGGAAAAATCATTTTCAACCAAAAAACACCTCAGAATATGGGATTTGTGGACAGACTTGATTTCGATAAATTTTTGGATTATGAAATTGACTTTTTGGTTACCAAGAAAAAGTTGGATGTAATTATCAAACAGTGCTTCAACTCGCTGGGAACCACAGAAACCGTTAAAATGCTTGATAACATAAAAGAGATGGGTTATAAATATTCCACTATTGGCGCTATCACTATTAATGTGTTCGACATGATAATTCCGCCTGAAAAGTCTGCTATTTTAGCAGAAACAGAACAACAAATTAAAGAAAATGAAAAGTTCTATAAGCGTGGTTTTATTACAGAAAATGAAAAAATTGAAAGTAATGTTAAAAAATGGAACGAGGCTACCGACAAAGTTAAAAGTTTGGTGCTAAAACAAATGGATATCCTAAATCCAGTTAGAATGATGGCCGACTCGGGAGCAAGAGGAACGATAGGTCAGGTTATGCAACTTTGCGGTATGCGTGGAATCATGGCTAACACATCGGGTAAAAAGGTGGATATTCCAGTTAAATCTAATTTCCGCGTGGGGCTAAAACCTTTGGAATATTTCATTTCCAGCCGTGGTGGTAGAAAAGGTTTGGCGGATAAAGTGCTAAAAACTGCCGATTCCGGTTATTTGACCAGAAGACTAGAAGCAGTTGCCCAAGAAATTATTATCACAAAAGAAGACTGTTTTGCTGAAAACGGCGAAAAAGTTAAAGGCATGATGGTTTCGTCTATCACAAAAGATAGCACACCAGTGTGCTCGCTGCAACAAAGAATTACGGGCAGAGTGTCGGTGGAAAACATCATTAACCCTAAGACAAAAAAGGTTATTGTGCCGGCTGACAAACTTATCACCATTGAAGACGCAAAGGCAGTTGCCGAAGCGGGAGTGGAAGCGGTGAACATCAGAACGGTGCTGACTTGCAGAAGCAAGCAAGGTGTTTGTGCTAAATGCTACGGCAAGAACATGACCAACAACAACCTAGTACCACTGGGAGAAGTTGTGGGAATTATTGCTGCTCAAAGTATTGGTGAGCCGGGCACGCAGTTGACGATGAGAACTTTCCACACGGGTGGTATTTCCAATGCTGCCGACATCACGCAGGGTTTGCCGCGTGTTGCTGAAATTTTTGAGGCAAGAAAACCTAAAGGTGTTGCAACCATTAGTGAAGTTGCGGGCAAGGTTCAAGTTAAAGAAATTCAGGTTACTGGTAAAGAGGGCGGCAAGTATTACGAAATATTTGTTAAAAACCCAGACGGCGACGGGGATTATGTTATTCCTTATGGCTCAGTGTTAAAAGTTAAGACAGGCGATGTGGTAGACGCGGGCACAGTGCTGACGGAAGGTTCCATTTACCCTAACGACATTTTAAGAACTCGTGGAGTGAGAGATGTTCAAAACTATCTGCTTCAAGAAGTGCTGGCAACCTACTCATCACAAGGTGTTGAACTAAACACAAAACATGTTGAGATTATCATTAAGCAAATGCTTAGAAATGTTAGAATTGAAGACGCTGGCTCAACCAACTTGCTGATTGGCGATGTTGTGGATCACTTTGTTTATGAAGAAGAAAACGAAAGAGTGTTGATGGAGGGCGGAGTGCCTGCAACGGCAAAACGACTGGTGCAAGGTATCACAAAAGCCAGTCTTTCGAATCCAAGTTTCTTGGCTGCAGCATCCTTTCAGGAAACTTCACGCGTGTTGACCGACGCATCTATTAAAGGTAAAGTGGACAATTTAGTTTCGTTAAAAGAAAACCTGATGATAGGAAAACAAATTCCTGCAGGAACTGGTTTTGCAACTATTCGCAACATAAAGGCTGTGAATGTTAACGAAATAAAATCAAACAATGCTGAAATGGACGACGAAGTTGCAAAATTATTTGACGATGTTGAAGAGTTTTAATTGCTGATAATTTATAAAATTAAAAATAAAAAACTAACGAAAATTATTCTCGTTAGTTTTTTTTTGGTTGATAAAACATAAAAGAATTTAAATAATTTATAAGATGAGAATTTAACATAATTGGGAGTTTTAAAAAAATATAATTTTATATTTTTACAAGATTATAATTTTAATATAATTGAGTGTTTTTTAAAAATTAAATT
>CAYJCT010000045.1:0-7548 GCA_964368745.1 uncultured Christensenella sp.
CTGCTGTTTTTTATTATAAATTAAATAGAAATTATATAAATGTAATGATTGTTCTTTTCGCAAACACAGGTTTTCTGTCATGAAAAATTGAGTAGTTTCAGATTTTATATTATTTAACAATTTAATAAATAAACAATTATTGTCTTTAAGTAATGTCTTATTGTCACAAACATAATAGTAAAAGACAAAAATGACTATTAAATCACATGTATTAATGTCAACTTCACCCTGCCTATTATCACATACTGCGATGCGTTTGACAACATCTACATGGAAAAATCAACTATATTGTCACTGATATAAGTAATGTAAACAAAAACTCTTGCTCATTTTAACGGAAACACTCTTATGACAAAAACTGTCATGTCGTCAGCATTTGCCCCCCTTAAATCTATTGCTTGTTTAAGGATGATGTCCGCCATGGTTTGAGGGTTTATATCGGTTAAGTTATTGACAAAAACCTGCAACTCCTCACTACTTCCAAACGCGTCACTTATGCCATCGGTAAGCAAAACTATGGTATCGAAATCATAAAGAAACTTTTTTACAATAGTGGGGTTTATGTCATCAACTGCACCAATCGGCAAACCCACTCCCTCTATTTCTTCGGTGTTATTTTTATGCTTTATGTAACTGGGAGGAGAACCAAGTTTTATAAAATCGCAGATATTTTGTCTCAAATCCAACACACATAAATCAAGCGTGGAAAAGTTTTCGTCACCGTTTAGGCTGAGTAGTTTATTAACGCTGCTGAGTATTATGTTGTTATCAAATCCCGCTTTATAAAAATTTTCAAGCAAGCTGATTGCAAGTTCGCTGGTGCGCCTAGCGCTCGCTCCGCTACCCATACCATCGCACACTGCCACCATATATTTTCCGTTATCAATTTTTATTAGCGAGTGTGAATCTCCGTTGTTGTTTTTTATTTTAGCACTGGTGGCGCTACCAAAAACTATGTCAAAGTTACTAGCATTTTTTAGCGTCACAACACTCACATTGGGCAATTCAGACGGCACAATATTTGTTATTCCCATCTTTTTTCCCACAATTTTTGTGAGAATTTTTTCAATAGTATTCTTTATTAATGTTTCATTTCTAACAAGCAGCGTAACATTTTTCTCGCATACATTTTGTTCATAAACAACCGTTTCCAAACAGTTGATATTGTAGTATGCCAACTCTTCTCTAACTCGTGATTCCAGTGTTGCATCAAAAGAAATATTTAGTTTTACTTCCTGTGCCAAATTCAGTAAAATCTGACTCACCCCTTTTAGTTGGTTGGCAATCAATATTTTGCTCGCATCCATGTTGCTTACCATAGACACATAATTTTTATACTTTTCCACCAGTTGATTTGTAACACTAATAAGATAATTCAATTTGATACACCTACTGGACAAATACTGCGAAACATCCAAAAGTGTTGCGCGGTCTTTTTCAAACGCCGCACTAACCAAACTATCAAGCACCTCCGTTGTCTGCTCGCCGTTAACGCGAAGACAACTATTTTTTTCACTGCACGAGGAACATACACTGCCCACCAACTCGTCGAGCACAGTGCTTTTTGCGTCACTCAACGAAAGTGTGCCTTTTATCATTTGCCGAAACACAAAATCCATTTCTCCAAACACACCCGCAATATCTTTCATGCGACGGCATACGCCTTCTTTGCTTCTATTCACGATGTTTCTAATCGCAACTTTGTCTTGATTTATACCCGAACTTTCCACAAAAGATTTCATTTGCTTTAGCGGAAAAATCAAAAATACCGCCGCCCCGATAGCCACGCTTGCCACCGACATTACTTCAAAATAATTATGTGCGTCGAAGTATAATCCAAACACAATTTCCACTAATAAAATTGCCACAATGCTGAGCAGTTTATAGTTGGTTTTAAACGCAACTGCACCTAACGCATAACACACAAACACTGCAATAAATATTGGATTGGTGGAAACGATGGCGGGGCCACAACCCATCAGCACTCCAAGTATTATGGTGGTAGATGCAGGCAGGGTGAAACACGCAACCAACACCACAAAAGTTGCCACAACTTTTATTACTTCAATGCCGTAAAAAACTATGTTTGCACAACCCATGCTGACAACAATTAGCATCAAACTGCCACACAACAACTCGTCGAGATTGATTAGCGTTTTGTAGCCGCGGTTTATGGTGGACGCAAAAAACACAGTTGCACAATACAAAAAAACCAAACTTAAAAAAAATGCAAATAGCACGGGAAGAGGTGCAGACTCAATGGTAAAATACAAATTTGGCACCTGCGAAATAATTGCATAAATTAAAAGATATACAAATTTAATGTCTTTGTTTTTGCCACTTTTTTTGTGCAACGGCAGTATGAAATTCACCACCAAAAACACAGCAATCATAGAAAACAAATGTGTTTGTTCCAAACTATAAAGCGACCCTGCAAGCAGGTAAATAATAGAAAACCAAAGCGGATTATATCCGCTAAACACCAGTGCAAAAAGTAGTGCATATGCAAAGGGAGAAATAAAAGAAAATAATTTTGCGTTAAACACAAAATAAAACACCACAAACATGCCAAGAGTTATTGCAATTTTTTTTAGCACCGCGTTTTTATTTAATCTATATTTATGTAAGATAGTTGCACTTTTCATAGAAATATTTTTCCTTATTTATAGTTTAAAAAATGCTAAAATCTTTGTAAATGCATTCACACGAATAAAAATGTTGTAATTTGTTTTTGTTTGTCAACATTCCCTTATAGTTTTTAAAAAGACAAACCTTATGAAACAAAATTAGCACAATTGTTTGATAGTATTTGTTAAAGATGAATTTATTTGTTACAATAGATATATCGATTTTATTATAAGTGGTTGCTATGGTTATGAAAGGTGTGGTGGAAGAAATTGTTTATCGCAATGATGAGAATTTCTACACCGTGTTAATACTCAATGTTAATAAAGAAAAGATTCCCTGCGTGGGAAAATTTCCTCCCGTTATGGACGGAGAAGTGCTGGAAGTGAGCGGTTCTTTTACCAAGCACTCAAAATATGGCGAACAATTTTCTGTTAAATCAGTGAAAATTACGCCGCCCACAAGCAAAGAAAGCATACTAAAATATTTAAGCAGCGGGCTCATTAAAGGCGTGGGCCCCGTGACTGCTCTAAACATCGTTACTCATTTTGGGGAAGATGCGCTCACCGTAATTGAATTTAATCCGTCAAAACTTGCTCTTGTTAAAGGCATAAGCAAAAAAAAGGCGGAGTCAATCACACAATCTTTTTTAGAAATTAAAAAGATGCAAAACTCCATTTTGTTTTTGCAACAATACGGAATAACCACCAATCTTGCAGTGAAAATCTACAACTATTACTCCGACAAAACCGAAACAATTGTGAAAAACAACCCATACTTGCTAGTGGAACACATCGATGGCGTGGGTTTTTTCACGGCCGATAAAATTGCACAAAACATGGGAATTGAAAAGAACAGCGAATTTCGCTTGCGAGCAGGAATACTGCACATTTTAAAAGAAAACAGCGACAAATCAGGCAACACCCTCATTGAAAAAGCAACGCTTTTAAACGAGACTGCGCAGTTGTTGAAATACGAACTAGACGAACTGCAAGTGGACAAGTTGATAAATAAAATGGCGCTTGACAACCTGATAAAAAACTTTATGATTGATGACAAAGAAGTGCTGATGTTAGCCAAGTTATACAAAATTGAAAAGGTGGTGGCGGCAACGCTAAAACTGCTTGACGCCTATGTGACCGATAGATACAACGCGCTCGACGAAGACATTTTACACTACGAGCAAACCAGCAAAATCACTCTTCACGAACAACAAAAAAACGCGGTTAAAACTGCAGTTAATAGCGGAATTAGTTTGATATGCGGAGGCCCCGGCACAGGCAAAACCACCATTATCAAATGCATAACGCAAATATTTAAAAATATGCGAAAAAAAATCAGTTTGCTGGCGCCCACGGGTCGTGCTGCAAAACGCTTAAGTGAAAGCACAAATCTGGAAGCCAAAACCATTCATCGCGCGTTGGTTGTTAGTTTTAACGACAGCAATATGTTTTTTTATAACCACTTAAACAAATTGCAGGACGATGTTATCATTGTGGACGAAGTCAGCATGGTGGATGCTCAACTTATTTATTACCTACTGCGCGCGGTAAAAAGAGGTGCGCGTGTGATTTTGGTGGGCGACAAAGATCAGTTGCCCAGCGTGGGTGCAGGCAATGTGCTTTCCGACATTATGCAGTCAAAGGTTTTTAACACCACCGTGCTTTCGCACATTTATCGTCAAAAAGAAAACAGTTTAATTATCGACAACGCTCATTTAATTAACCAAGGAAAAATGCCTAAAATCAACAATGCTAGCGAGGATTTTTTCTTTTTGCAAAAGGAAAATGCGGAAGATATTTTAAGTGATATTGTGGATTTAGTAACTCAGCGCATCCCAAACCATTTCAAAATAGATGTTTCTAAAATCCAAGTGTTGTCTCCCATGAAAGCAGGAATTTGCGGTATTGAAAACATCAATCGCGCACTGCAATCAAATATAAATCCACCCTCCATTTCCAAAGCGGAAGTGGAAAAGGACAATGTGATTTTCAGAGAGGGTGACCGCGTTATGCAAATAACCAACAATTACGAAAGAGAGTGGAAATCACAATTTGACTCGGGATTAGGTCTTTTTAACGGAGACATCGGCTTCATTAAATCCATAAACATCAACACGCAGGAAGTTTGCGTGGAGTTTGAAGACGACAAAGTTGCAACTTATCTAAAAACCGATTTGCATGAACTAATGCTGAGTTACGCCATCACCATTCACAAAAGCCAAGGTAGCGAATTTGACGCAGTGGTCATTCCCATTGTTAATGGCCCGCCCATGCTTATGAACAAAAATTTGCTTTACACCGCTGTTACGCGTGCAAAAAAAATGGTTATGATTATTGGCACAAAATCTAGCGTTTTTCGTATGGTAAAAAACAACTACACTCAACTTAGAGCCACCATGCTAAAAAACTTTCTCGTTGACGATAATTTGCTGTTGGGGCCAAACAATTTAACTGAGGAATAACGGTAAAAGATAATAAATTAAGCCTTAGAGAAAATTTATGGTGCGGCTAAAAAAAAATTAAGACAATCGTTAAACTAAAAGAATCAAAAAACAAAAGTTCACATTAGGAAAAAATCAAATTATTTCAAAGGGAAAGTTATGGATTCCACAAAACCTGTTGTAAAATATCTCAATGCGTTTTTAGACATTTTGTTTCCCGACAACATAAAATGTGTGGTGTGTGAAAAGGAAATAAACTCGCCCACCGACAAAACATTTTGTGATAAATGCCGCGAGTCTTTGCCCTTTATAAACAATCACGCCTGCATAAAATGTGGAAGTGCAATGGAAACTGACGGCAAAGTTTGTGCGTATTGTAAAAACAACAAACGCTTTTTTGATAAAAGCATAAGTGTTTTCAACTATAGCCCTCCCGTCTCTTTTTTAATTCACTCCTTTAAATATAAAAACGCTCGCTATCTCGACCACCATTTTGCAACATTAATGGCACCAAAAATTTTGGGCAAATTTGATGGTATTGCATTTGTACCCCTGCACAAAAAAAAACAAGCGCAAAGAGGCTACAATCAATGCGAATTGCTATGTGACGAACTGTCAAAAATTTTGAATATTCCCAAAATTACGAATTTGATAAGAGTGGAAAATACTATTGCGCAAACGCAACTAAACCGCAAACTGCGCGAGGAAAACCTTTCCACATGCTTTGCTGTGTTAAACGCAAAAGAAATCAAAGATAAAAAGATTTTGCTTGTCGATGATGTGTTCACAACCGGCAGCACGCTAAACGAATGTTCTCGCGTGTTAAAATCAGCAGGAGCATCCATTGTTTCTTGCATAACAATAGCGCACTCCAGCCCTAAACACAATTTTTAGTTTACTTTTTTTCGCTTTGGTTATATAATCAAAGTGATATTTTTTTGAGGGACATAAATTGAAAAAAACTGATATTATCAACATTCAAAAAAACAGCAATTCACTTGCAAATAACAACATAAAAATTGCAGGCTGGATTAAATCGGTGAGAGAAAGCAAAAACATTGCATTTTTGCATTTGAATGACGGTTCAAATTTTGCAGGCATCCAAGTGGTGCTGAGCGCCGACAGTTTAAAAAACTTTTCCGAAGTGTCAAAACTAAACGCAGGCTCTTCAGTTTTAGTGGAAGGAATGCTGGTGCTAACACCCGAAATGAATCAGCCCTATGAGTTACAGGCAACCAGTGTTTGCATACTTTCTGCCACCGACAAGGATTATCCTTTGCAGAAAAAACACCATTCAGTGGAATTTTTGCGCGATATTGCCTATCTTCGACCGCGCACCAACTTGTTTAATGCGGTGTTTCGTGTGAGAAGTGAAGCAAGTTTTGCAATACACAAATTTTTGCACGACGAGGGGTTTGTTTATGTTCACACTCCCATAGTAACTTCTAGTGACTGCGAGGGCGCAGGCGAACTTTTCACCGTGACCTCTTTTGATATTTACAATAAAAAAGAAACATTTGTCGCTAAAAACGATTTCTTTGGTAAAGGCGCGTTTTTGACGCCGTCGGGGCAGTTGAACGCAGAAGCATTTGCCCTAGCCTTTGGAAAAGTTTACACTTTTGGGCCTACTTTTAGGGCGGAAAATTCCAACACCACAAGGCATGCGTCGGAGTTTTGGATGATGGAGCCTGAAATTGCGTTTTCGGATTTAGACGATGTTATGGAACTGCAAGAAAAACTTATAAAATATGTGGTTAATTATTTGCTGGAAAATTGCAAAGTTGAAATGGAATTTTTCAATAAGTTTGTAGATAAAACACTGCTTGAGCGCCTAACAAAAATTGTGAACAGTGAGTTTAAAAAAGTCACCTACACCGACGCAATTTCAATGCTTGAAAAAAATAACTCCAATTTTGACTACCCTGTTGCATGGGGTAGCGACATCCAAACCGAACACGAAAAATATCTGGCGGACACAATTTTTGACGGACCTGTGTTTGTGACCGATTATCCAAAAGAAATAAAATCCTTTTATATGAAACAAAACGCTGATGGAAAAACAGTGCGTGCCTGCGACCTTTTGGTGCCTGCAATTGGAGAAATCACGGGCGGCAGCCAAAGAGAAGAAAACCACGAAAAACTACTTGCTCGCATTAAAGAGTTGGGGTTGGACGAAAAAAGTTATTGGTGGTATTTGAACTTGCGCAAGTTTGGAAGCGTGGAACACAGCGGATTTGGCATCGGATTTGAAAGATTTTTGATGTATGTAACAGGCGTGCAAAACATCAGAGATGTTCAACCTTTTCCAAGAACACCGGGCAACTGCGAATATTAATTGACAATGTTTTTTAAAAAATTAAGAGTTTTTAAGAAAAATCAATGTTGATAAAAATTTACACTCTAATTAATTTATCATTTAATTTTATTATTTTTTATAATTTGATTATTCTTTAATACCATTATTTTTAATTTGATTATCA
>CAYJCT010000046.1:0-7485 GCA_964368745.1 uncultured Christensenella sp.
TCGTTATTCTTAATAAAATCAAAATACCATTCTTCAACTTTTTCATATCCGTAATTTATCGCAATTACGCCCGTTAATGCTTCGAAGATAGAATCTCTTATATCTTTTCCGGAAGGGGGTTCATCACTATCTTGATTTTTGCTTTCTATTAAGTCTTTTTTCATGTGGATTTTCGTAAATTGTTTGCTTTTATTTTTTATTCTTTTGTGTGCGCTTTATTTTATATTTTCACACTGTTTTGTTGTTCTTTTTTATAAGTCTACCCTCTGCTAACTTTGTGCACTTTTATATTTTTTTAATTTTTTTAAAATTATCTTTATTGATTTTTTAATTTTTTCTCTTTACTTTTCCCTCTACGCCTCTTTATTTTCCTCTTTTTCTTCTTCTTTTTCTTCTTCTCTCAACTTCTCAATTGAAGATATATTTTTTTGATATCTCACCTTGTTTCCATATCGCTCATTAAAATTGCACAGCCCCAAAAATGAGCAATATTCGCAAACTTTGCGAGTTCCTTTTGCAAGCGGTTGTGGCGAAAAATCGGCTGAAAGAATGCTGTTTCCTGCTTTTTTCATTTTGTCAACTGCCACGCGTGACAAAAAGTCAAAGTCATCAGAAAAAATAGCAAATTTTTCAGGCGAGAGTGCTCCGTCTTTTAATTGTAACGATAAAAACCTACTCTTGCCATCCTGCATAAATGCGTCGTATTTTTTAAAATTTTCCACATCGTTTAACATCACGCCACTAAGTTTATAATTGTCGCTAACATCTCCTTTTGCAAACTTGTTCGTGAGTGGCATATAAAAAACTCCCGACGGCTGCATGGAAGATTTCATCGTTTGAAAAACCAAAAGATACACGAACAACTGAATTTTGCTGCCTGATGCCAACTCTCCAAAATTGGAAAACTGCGAAGAAGCGCTTCCTGTTTTGTAGTCAATCACACGGAAAAAGTTTTGGCTCGTGTCCACGCGGTCAATCACTCCCACAATATTGATTTTGCGCTCTCTGTCCAACTCCACTTCCAAAAGGCGCTTGTCGTATCCAAACGGCAATTCCAAAAATTGAGGTGAAATCTCAAACTCGCTGTGCTTAATTTGATACAGTAAATGCAACGCAATTCTCTTTGCTTCCATCTGCAACGCCGCAATTGTGGACACATTTTTCTCGTCCAAATAAAGAAAACTAAACTGATTTTTTAAAATATCAACAATGAGTTTTTCCGTTAAACTCAGTAATGCTTTTTCGGTTATATCAAATTGTAATTTATGTAGCCTTGTCAACAACTCTTTAGTAAACGCGTGAAGGATGTTTCCAAAATTTAGCGGATTAAACGACGCGTCCACCCTTTCATTAATTTCCAACCCATAGTTCACAAAATATTTATAAGGGCAACTATAGTAGTTTTCAAACTGGCTAACACTTGCCCTATCCTTTTTAAAAAATAAAGATGTGTCAATCTGATGGCTAGGAAAAACATTTTCATATTTTTCATTTTCCACCAAACTTCTATCTTCCGCCTTTAACAGATTTGCCAGCGTGGACATAATGTTGCGAAAATTCAAGTTGTCAAAAAACACATTCCAGTTTTTTATTCCATTCACAAAATTGTCCTTCACACGCCACCAACAACAGTTGTTAAACAGCACACTTTGCTTGTCCATCTGATGAAAATTTTGCATCAATAAGTCGAGTTGTGCACTGCCGTCAAGCACCGCTTCATCTCCGTATAATTTTTTTATCGCGCTCATAATGCTCGACTCAAACGCCTGCTGTTTTCCAAAAGTTGTGCAATAAGAAAGGGTAAGTTTATTGGTGTAAAAAAACAAACACTCAAACGCTTTAAACCGCTTTCTCTTGTTTATTTTTGCCACACTGGGCGACAGAACATGAAAGGGTTGCAAAGCAGTTATATCATTGTCGCTAACAATGCCGATGTCAAACAAATAACTGGGCATTTTGCCCTCGTTCATACCCAGCACAAACACATTTTTCACGCGCGAAAACCTGCTAAAATAATAATCACCCACAAAAACAGTGTCAGCAGAAATGGGCGGCAAGGTAAGCGAAACCGATTCAAAATATGTGACAAGAACGCTCACAAACTTCTCTTCGTCGCACTGCCATTCGCCCAACACTGAGGCAAAGTCGCTCATTATTTCTTCCACTTTTTTCACAACCATCTGCCACTGCTTTTGCATGATTGCGTCATTAGCAAAGGAATGCAAAATCACATTTTCTAGCCTGCTTTCCACCTGCAAACTTTGCAACAACTGCTTAAACATCGCAATGTGTTCACTCACACTTTGCGTGATGCAAAACTTTTTGCTGCTATGTTCCAAATTCTCAAAAAATGAAAATAATGGGGCAAATTTACTTTCTTTTTTTATGCTGTTAAAAAAATCTTTTGTAATGTTTTTGTCTTTAAAATATTTGTCAAGTTCGCAAACAAGCGCATAATCATTCCCCAGCACATCGCAAGAAAGAGCGGCAATTAACTCATTTTGAGAATAATCCCCCAGCATTAACTGCATCAAATTTTTCAAAAATCTAACATAGTAATGGTCTTTTAATGGCTGACTAATGTCTAAATAAATGGGCACTTCAAACTTGGCAGCATAGGAAATTATCTTCTTTTCATATTCCTCCAAACTGGGCACAACAATGGAAAAATCCGCAAACTTTTCTTTGCGATTTATCACATTTAGTCTGATGTTGGAAAAGGTGTGCATCAATTCATCGTCAATGTTTTTGAATTTATTTATCCGCATAACACTTGGCAAGTCACGCTTTTTATCATTCGGCAAAAATAAGTTTTCTGCTAGAATTGTTTTGTGCGTTTCAAGTTCGGAATAACACTCCACCTCTTGCATCTCGTAGTTGTTTTCAAAACAAATTGCGGCAAGCCTATCATAAATTTCACTGTCGTAAACAGAGTTGTTTTTTTTGTTTTTTGGCAAAAAGGTGGCAATTGAAACCGAGCGTGCCACTCTTTCCAACTTTTCAATAATGGCAAACATTTGGTCGGTGAACTCCAAATGCTCCACAAAATAAAAGTTTGTGTTTTTAAATAAATCCTTATCAATAACATCTAAAAAAACTGCCAATTGATTAAAACTGTCGGTAAAGTCGGTAGCAAAAAAGTCTTCATATAATTCGTACACGATTTTTATGTCGTGCATTTTATTTGCAAGCGACTCATTGGTAAATGACTTATTTACAAGCGACTTATTCCCTGCAAATGAGGAAATATCTGTGGTGGAAATATTGCAACTTTTAAACATAGAAATAGTATTGAACATCTCCTCGCAAAAGCCCACGCTATCACTCACATTGCAAAAATATTTAAACTTATCTTTATTTTCCAGCACAATTTTTTTTATCAGCGCCACTGCAGAATGTTTAGATAAAATCTTTTTGGTCATTTGCAAGTTTTGTAGCACCTGCTTTGCCAGCCTTGAAAAACTGCTCACAACAATGTCAAAAAAAGCAGATTCTTCCAAACAATCAAAAAGTTCACGCTCCACACTGAGTGAACAGCGCTCGGGCGTGATGATGATGTGCGACTGCGTTTTATCTCTATTTGCCAACTGACGAAGTAGCGCAGTTTTGCTGGGTCCATTTAATTGCGAAAGATAAACAAACATATTTCCCTCACAATTAATTATAGCAAAAAAACAATTGTTTTCAAAATCTTAAATCTTAAAAATTTTTCAATTTATATGTACATGAAAAAAAACAGATTTTTAATATAACATAATGCGACGATAATTTTTTACTGTACTTGCTGATTTATTGAATTCATTTATAAACTAAATAATTTTAAAATCCATCACTTTAAAATCTTAATCATTTTTTGCTGTTTATTTTTGATTGCGACTTAATTAAATCTTTAATTTTTCGCCGATATTTTTGTTCCACTTCCAGCGTCGCCGATCTTTTTATCAGCCTCACAAATCCTAAAAACAAATTAATGATGTCCTGCTCAGACAGCATTGCATTTTCCACACCCTTGCAAAAAGGCAAAACTTTAAAATCGTTGACAAAAAAAAGCCGTTCAAAATCCACCATTTTTGGAACGATTGTACCCATTCTTTTTTTTATAACACCTTTTTTCATACAAAAATTATTATCATAAAAGCAACAGTATATACATAAAATTATGAACATTTCTCATATAATTTTAAAACACCACTATACTTTTTTTTAAAACCAAAGGAAATAAAATCAAGGAGAGGCAAATGGAAAAGGGATTATTTTTGCATTTTGTGAGCGAGATGCCATTTGTGTTGACAATAAACGGCGAACACGCAAGCACAGTTGACAACACTAAAAAATTTTCATGCGATGTTTACACCACAGCAAAACGATTAATTTTTTCACACTTTCCCACAAGCGACGAAAAGGAATTTTTGCCCAGCACCCACACATTGACGCTGGACGAAAATAGCCCCACATCCTCCTCTTCCAACATTGAGATAATTCCTTGTGGCAACAAACACTTTGAAATTGTGCTAACTCCAATTTTAATAAAAAATGAAAGCGACACTCATTTGTTTTATGAGGAAAGTGTGGGCGCATTATCGTTAATTATTATGAACGGTACAAAGGGTAACATATATCTTTATGAAAACAATAAAATAAAACTACACAAAGTGGTTGATGTTATAACCCACACCGAAACCGAACATATCAGTGGAAAACTTGTCATAAAATGCGCGTTTGGCGACAATGGTTTTTATGTGCTTGTGGTGGACACAAGCAACTCTGAGGTGATTTTTGAAAACTATTGCGACTCGTTTGAAACAAGCGACGATACACTAAAAGTTCTTATAAAACAATACGACATTGCAAAGCACGCAAAGGTTTTTGAAATAAACTTAAACACCAACAACATTTCCGACTATGCCGTGTATCTGCAACAATCACCCACCTACACGCACTGCCCTCATCTTGTGCCTCTTGCTTTTCTGCAAGCCATAAAAGTTAAAAATTTTGCGCTTGCAAAAGAATATCTCTCGCATGATTTTGCCAACATCAGCGACCAACACTTGCTGGAATATTTCGGCAATTTTGATAAAATACGCTTCAACAAACACCTTTCAAACCAAAATAAAGTCTGCTATTTGGTTAAAGATGGCAACTATAAATGTTATGAATTTGTGATAAGTGACGGCAAAATTAGCGAAATAATCAATTGAAAATATTAAGTTATGTGTTATAATTTGTGTATGGAAAAATTTATTCCCTACATAATTTTTATCACCATTATTGCATGTTTCTTAATTATTGTACTTTCATCACGACAACTTATTCACAAGGTGTACAAAAAATTTAAACGCGTGAAAAATTCCATCGAATTAGATGGGAAAACTTTTGTGTTTATGTCGCTTGAAATGCTAAAACTATCTCACATAAAAGTGGCTACCACAAAAAAGCGCCTATCCGATTGTTATGTGCCATCACGAAAAACGCTGATTCTTTCCGACGAAGTGCTAAATAGCGACTCTGTTGTGTCATTAACAATAATCTCCCACGAACTGGGTCACGCCGTGCAAGACAGAGACGCCTACCCCCATCTTCGCCTCTCACAACTGCTCTCCTGCTTCACTAAAATCACAAACAAATTGATGCTTCCTTTTTTAATTGTGGGCGGTATCCTTTGCTTTTTTATGCCACTTGGATTCACGCTACTCAATTTTTCAATACTGTTTTTCGGACTGCACCTTGGCAATAAACTGCTAGACATCCCCATAGAAAAAAACGCCAGCAACTTTGCAAAACAATTTTTAATTGAAAATCAATTTGTTTCAAAAAAAGAACTTCGCATGGCAAAACGCCTGCTATATGTTGCACAGTTGACTTATGTTGCCAGCCTGTTCGACGGCATATTATTTTTCAAATTTAAAAAAAATTAATTTTGAATTAAGTAAAAAACCATACATGAAGAGCTGGTCTTACCATTAATTGCTGGTCTTGTTTGATATACAATCACACAAATAAAAATACTAACTAAAGAGAGTTTATTAATGAAGTGAACCCCGAGTTGTCGTTGCAAAAAAACTAGCAAGGAATGTTTTTGGCTTTTCTTATTCATTTAAACTATAAAGACGACAAATCCGTATTTCAATTGTGAACATATAAATATATATATCCTCGATTATTTAACTATAAAACAACAACAAAAAATTAAACAAATCATAGTTGCACAGGTAAATAATTGTATATTTTTTTTTCGCCAGCAACCTTTTTGTTTTCGTACTTTTTTTAAGCCATTTATCACTTATCTTTTTAAAAAAGTGTTGCAAACAGGCTCATTTTTTATTGCATCCACACAAATACCGTTGGCATTGCAGTTGTGTTGCAAATTAAACAGGCAGTCAGCATTGCATCTGATTTCTAAATCTCTGCTGTGCCTGTAGGGATGAACTTCTGGCGCGGATTCAAACATATGCTTTGAGGCATCGCAAATATTTTTCTCATCGATATTTTTGGACTTAACAAAACTTGCACACTCACAGTTTTTTGCAATTCTAATGCTATCCTTTAAACACGCAAAATTTTTGTTATAAGCACAAACGGTTTTCTTACATTTCAAATCCATCTAAAACTCCAAATAATCGTAATAGTTACATATATTATTGACAAATAAATTTTTTTTAACTATGATAAAAATAAGAAATAGATTTTTAAAAGGTGAATAAATGAAAGTAGTGTTAATAAAAGATTTGAAAGGAAAGGGAAAAAGCGGCGACATAATTGAGGTAAACGACGGCTATGCACGAAACTTCCTCATCCCAAATAACATTGCAATAATTGGAAATGCCAGTAACCTCAACGAAGCAAAACAAGCAAAAGCAAGCCACGACTATCAAGAGTCAGTGGCAAAAGAAAAAGCGCGAAAAATAGCAAACGAATTGAAAGGCAAAACCATTACAATTGCAATAAAGAGTGGGCAAAACGGTAAAATTTTTGGCTCTGTCACCAACAAAGAAATTGCCTCTCAACTGGAAAAACAAGGTTATGACATCGACAAGAAAAAAATTGAAGTGCAAAACATCAAAACACTGGGCAAATATTCTGCAAAAATCAAACTATTTGCTGCCATTTCAGTGGAAATTACCATCGATGTGGTTGCAGAATAAAAACATTCATGGCTAATTATTTTAGTCTAAACCGCGTGAAAAAACTCTACGCAAATAGAAGTGAAACCCAAAGGGGTCACTGAAAAAAACACTAATAAGAATGGGATTTTTTATTTTTTAATTAAACAAGTAATATATTTGTAAAATAAAATATCACCCAATATAAAATGCATTTTGATTATAATATATCTTACCAAAAAAATAAAACTTAATGCAAAGCACAAATATTGTGAACTTGAAAATTTTAAGAAAAGATATAGAAAAAAAGTTTTGGTTAATATAAAAAATTTCAAAGTATTTAATTAATAAAAAAAAAAAAAGGGGAATCAAAAACTGATTCCCC
>CAYJCT010000047.1:0-7421 GCA_964368745.1 uncultured Christensenella sp.
AGAGTTTTGCAGGTGGGTGCAGAACTCTTTTATTTTGTAAACATATTTGGTAAGGCGGAGGTCCCGGGTTCGAATCCCGGTAACAGCTCCAAAACACAAACCCTTGAAACTCCTTTATTTTAGGCACTTTCAGGGTTTTTTATTTTTAAACTATCTCACAATTAAAAAAGTTAATTCGCGTTTTTTTAGAAACAGAATTTGATGGTGGAAGGTACATTCGAAAACAATGAAGTACTAGATAATTGACAGTATTAAAAAAAATATTTATTATATAGTTATGAAAAAATTTATGGAAACTATTAAGGCTGGGTGTTTTCTTACAAATTTGAAAACAAAAAGCATAGCATTGGTTTATAGGGAAAAACATAAAGATTATTCTTTTCCTAAAGGTCACCTTGACGAAGGTGAAACTATTGTAGAATGTGCAATTAGAGAAACTGCAGAAGAAACAAAAAGAAAGGCAAGAGTTATAGCGGTATATGAGCCTTTTGTAGAAAGATATACCACCCCATCAGGCGAAAAATGTGCATGTTATATGTACATAGCAATAGATACGGGAGAGAGCGACAACCCTTCTACAGATACACATGACACCCATTGGATACCTTTTGAAGAAGTAGAAGAAAAATTGTCTTATGAGAGTCTAAAAAACACATGGAGCCAAGTAAAAGACAACATTGAAAAATTGTTTTAATATTTAATTAATTTGTTCTACTTAATTATGTCATATAAATTTTAATTTTTACTCTAATTTAATGTGATAATGCCTTTTTGTTTTTCCATTACAACCCTTGCTCTTGTTCTCTTTCAAGTACTTATTTCTTGTTTTTAGGATGATTAATGATATACATATTGCAGTGAGGACAAATTACATACCAATCGAGTAGTTCGGTTTGGCACCAGTGGCAGTATGTGGCACCTTTTCTGCCAAACTGTTGGTTGGATGGTTTTAATGGATTTTTTGAAAAGAAACTCATTCTTCCCCTCCTTTATCTCTTCACAAATTCTATGCTTGGTAAAATAATTTTAATTTCTTTTGGCTCTTTGTCTATATCTTTTGGACGCCAATACACGATATGATTAATAATTGCTTTTGCGATGGTGTAGCCACGATTTTCTATTTCTTTAATTTTATCTATAAAACTTTTTGAGAATCTTAGCACCTGCTTGCCATTAGCATATAATGCCTCTTGGTTAGCATCTAAAGTTTGACCACTTCTCAAACTATCTAATTCGTTTTGACAACAAGCAAATGCATTTAAGTATACATCTTTATGTGACAAAGCATGGGCTATTCTATCCGGCTTATTATAGTTTGTATTATCAGTAAACCTTCTTATTTCTTCTACACTTGTTTTGTCAAAATAATGCCCTACATAACTAATATATAAATTGTTTTTAGCCCTAGTAATTGCAACATAAATCTGACGACAATCTTCGTCCGTCATTTCTTGATATTGACTTAAAGCCAAGTAAACATTATCAAACTCTCTACCTTTGGTTTGATGAATTGTTGAAACCAATATTGTATTGCCTTGAGATATGAAATCTTCCAATTTTGATTCATCAACGAACTGTTTAAAGTCTGTTTTGTATTTGTGTCTCATGTTCAGCGTTTCAAAATCTCTGATTAATTTTAACACGCTTTCCAAGTTGTCGCTTGCTCTGAAATTCTTTTGCAGGTCTATTTTTGCACTATCCCACACTTCCGCATCTATGGTTGCGCTTTGCCCTTTTAACACAGTATCTACAAACTCTCTTACTTCCACCAAATCATAAAGTGCAAAGTTTGCATTTGTTTGAATAATCTTTGCGTTAACGCCTTCATTAGTAAGCAAACCAACAATGTTTTCGGCTTGCTCATTGGTCCTTACAATTATACAAGTGCTACCATTGGGTTTATCTCGCAGAACAGCATTCACAACGGGTGTTTCTATATCACTACTTGCAAGTTTTGTTATTGTTATACTTCCGTTTTCTTGCCTTATTGGTTTTAATTCACAAAGTTTTAGTCTTTTAGATATTTTTTTCGCAAACACATTTGAAAAATCCACCAGGTTTTTGGCACTTCTAAAATTTTCAATAAGTTCGTATTTTGCAGCACCTTCGACTTTTGCCAAATCCCCTAAAAATTTTGAAGATGAACCCCGCCATTCATAAATATTTTGGTCATCATCACCAACTGCTATTACCTTCAAACCCTCATTTGATTTCATTAAAACCCTTACAAGTTCGTATTCACCTTCACTCATATCTTGGGCTTCGTCTATAACCATAATGGCATTTGTTAGTTTAAAATTATCCACTTCATTTTGTTCAATCTTTTTAACTGCTTCTTTAACGATTTCTTCAGATTTTTCCAAACTACCGACTCTGCCTAAAAGATCAAAACAGTATGAATGGAATGTTTTGATTTTTATAAAATTGGCTGCATTTCCAATTAATTTCAACAACCTCATTTTAAATTCTGTGGCTGCAGCCCGTGAAAAAGTTAGCATCAAAATTTGTTCGTGCTTAATATCTTCCTGCATATAAATTGCAGCAAGTTTATGTGTTAATAGTTTGGTTTTACCACTTCCTGGCCCAGCAATTACTACTATGTACTTATCTTTGCTGTTTTGAATTACTTCGTTTTGAACTATTGATAGACCTTTGAACAACTGTTTGAATTTACCATCAGTCATATTGCGTTTTAATTCGTGAAGTCTGCCTTTAAAGTATTTGAGTTTAAACATATCATATCCCATAACAAAGTAATCGTATGTAAATTCGAGTGCTTTTTCATAGTTGGTTGACAGTAATTTCAAATATTCGCCTATAATATGAATTTGTTCTTTTTTGTTCTCGTAATATTTATCTAGTTTTTCATAATGTTCTTTTGTATATCTAAGCCCGCTATTTTGCTCCAGTTTTTTTATCGTCATTTTATTATAGATAACCAAAAAGCCTCCATCAATTTCAAGGCTACCAATTCGCTTCAAATAATATAGTGCATCTTCTATATCAATTGCGTCAACAACTTCTCCAAGTAAACTGTTCTCATGATTAAACTGCTCCAACAATTCCAAAACAGAAAACTCAACCTTGCCATCAGTCAAAATTTTGTTGTATAGATGGTTTATTATAAAAGCCGAAACTCGCAATCTTTTAGCACATTTCTCTTTTATCTCTCCTAGTGGTAAAAAGCATTTCAGCAAAATATAATCATTGTTTTCATCTTTAATTTTCTTTACCAATCGCTTTATATCATAAAAATTTAATATTCTGTTAAGGTGTGCAATTGAGCTGTTAGGGTATTTTTCTTGCATAGCAACATTAATCTCTTTTATATTAAACCTTTCACCAACTCTTATTTGGTCTTGGTTTTCTTCTAAAAACTCATGCAAAAAATTCTCGGTTTCTTTGTGTGTTTCTAAAACCTTTTTTGCTCTGGTGCCACCGTCTTTTTGAAGGAATCCATACAAATCTTTAGTATCATCAAGGATTCTTTCTTCCCTTAATTTTTGAATTATACGAATGACTTTTTCAGTTTCTATTCGCTCTCTATCTGCTATATAATCAATATGTTCATTGTTATCGTCAACATCTCTTCCACCCTTAGATCTTGTTTTAAACAATCTTGCTATTACCCTCACAGCGTCTTCTTTTTGCTGATCATTATCAAAGTTTTGCGATGCTCTTATTTTCTCAGCAGCCTCTGCTGTATTTTTGGCTAAAATACTGTTAGCATAAATTTTTGGCATGTTTTGTCCACGCTTAAGATAATGCACCTGCTCCAGTGCATTTATTGAAGTTGTAACTCTTGTTTTAATTTCGTTTTCTTTGTTGTCATCCCACCCAGCTTCTCTTGCAATGTCTAAAGCCGATGCAGTTATCTCACCTCGTTTGTTAGTTAGCCTTTTTATAGCACTCCATATTTGCCCTATTTCTGCTTGCGTGATTTTTGTTTGACTTAAAAAAGCGAAATGTTTATTTATATCGTCATCGTTAAATAATGCATAACAAACTGCTCTTAGATTAATATCACGCCCAGCTCGCCCCGCCTCTTGCACATAGTCTTCAAGTGAGGTTGAAATGTCATAGTGAACAACCAAACCAACATTATCTTTATCAACACCCATACCAAAAGCTTTAGTCGCAACAATAATATCGCACTCGCCTTTTGTAAACGCTTCTTGATTTTTTACTCTATCCTTTCTATCCATTTTGCCATGATAGCATATCGCATCAAATCCATCTTTACAAAGTTTCTCTGCAAGTTTTGTGGCTCTATGCGTTCTTGAAACATAAACAATGCTTGGACATTTATATTCTTGTAAAATATTTCGTAGTTTTTCGTCCTTATCTCTTTCATCTTGAGCATGAATGGCGTTGTATACCAAATTTTTTCTAGTTGAATTTGACACCACTCTTTTTAAATCTAAGTCTAAATTATCCTTGAAGTATTTTATAATGTCTTCAACTACTTCTTGTTTTGCAGTTGCAGTAAAACAAGAAACTGGAATTTTATAATTATTTCCTTTTGTATTTTGTAAGTTGCTAATAAAATCAGCAATATATAAATAATCTGTCCTAAAATCTTGTCCCCATGCAGAAAAACAGTGGGCTTCATCTATAACAAATCGCACTACATTTCGCTTTAACAGCAGTTTTTCTATTGATTTACTTCTAAGTGACTCAGGTGAAATGTAAAGCAAACTTGCCCCACCATCTTCCACTCTCTCAATTTGTTTAGACCTGTCAATGGGATCAAGTGAGCCATCAATTCTCACTCCTCTTGTTATTCCATGTTTTTCTTCCAAATTGTCTATTTGGTCTTTTTGGAGCGACTGCAACGGTGAAATGACAACGGTCAACCCTTTTTCATTCTCTCCCTGCATAAGCGCTGGAAGTTGGAATGTAATTGATTTTCCTCCACCGGTGGGAAACACTGCCAGCAAACTTTCCCCATCTATAGCAAACTTTGCCGCACTTTCTTGTAACTTTTCGCCATCATAAGTTCTAAATGCCTTATAACCAAACCATTGCTTTAATCCTTTTACAACATCTAAGTAATTTTTGCAATATGTGCATTCACCACAACTTTTTCCTTTTAACATTTGTAGAATGTTCTCTACCTTAGGAAATCTTTTTAACACCCATGGTGGCGTGATGGAAGTATTGTCAATTATCATTACAAAAATTTGTGCAATCGCATAAGCAAGTTCTATTGGATATTTGACTATTGCACCCTCAATATTGGCCTTGTCGCAAATTTTCCCATCAAACTCTTTTCGAATAAAATTTGCCAAATCGCTCTTCTTGTTTTTATAATCCACAACCTCGAAAAATGCTTTGAAGTATTCACTATCTTTTAAGAGATTATAATAAATTGCCTTCAAACCCTCATCCATTTTTTCAAATTTAGCAACTTCATCATAAAATAGACTTCTTGCCTTAATTGCATCACTTTGTGGATTATTCTCTTCATTTGGGTCAAACTTGTCATCTTTTAACAACTTGTGATATGGTTTTTTTGGAAACAGCAACGGTGACCAAAATAAAGTATCTATAAAGCTTGTTATTTCAGCATCATCCACTGCGCCTTTCAAATATTTTAAATCGTGTTGTATAATATTGTGTCCACAAACAAATTTATTACCCTGCAAAAATTGAGCAAAATCAGAAATATTTGCTCTATGAAATTCTTTGTTTTCTTTTATTGCACCAAGGTCTTTAATTTTGCCAAAATCTATTTCTGCATCAATAAATACGATTTTTTCCATTAATTTTCCTTTACCCTAATACTTAATTTTAAAATAGTTCAAATATTGTTTATATTTATCTTGCGCGGAGAGGCAGGTGTCGGTTAGGTAGCTTTTTTCGTTTTGCCACTTTTTTAGTCCGCGATAGTAGAAAAGTTTGAGTTCTTCGTCAATTATGAAAGGTATAATGTTACTTGCTAGACATTCTTTAAACATAATTAGCCTTCCAACACGGCCATTGCCGTCTTGGAAGGGGTGTATGCTTTCAAAATCGTGGTGAAAGGCAAGTATATTTTCAAGGGTTATGGTTTGATTTTCAAGTTTATTGTTTGTTTTGTTTTCCTGTATTTTATTCTCAAGTTTTTTATTCGTTTTGTCTTTAGAATTTTCATTGTTGCTTGTTTCGTTATGAGAAGCATTAGTTTTTAATAAGTTGTATTTATTAAGTAGTTTTTTCATTTCATTTTCAACTTGCTCAGGCTGAGTTGTTTCTCGTCCACCCACTTCATTGGGTAGTTTTTTATATTTGCCAACCTTAAACCAGTCTTTGCGGCTATCACTTGTTCCAACTTTTAACATAAAATGAAGTTCTTTTATTATTTTTTCAGTTAGCTGTTCTTTGGCATTTTTTATAATAAAATCAATACATCTGAAATGGTTGGAAGTTTCTATAATATCATCTACATTTATATTTTTTTCACTTATGCTTATTGTATTGGTTTCAAAAATATACCGAGTCTGGTCTTCAGTTAATTCATTTCCCTCAATGTGATTAGAGTTATAGGTTAGAGAAATCTGTGTTTTGTGATAAATTCCACCTTTAAGTTTTGATGATTTTTCTTCAAGTAAAACATTGAGAAGGTCATTGTCTGTTTTAACAATCTTTTTTTCTCTTGTGGGTTTGATGCTGCCTTGTGGAATATTCCAGGTCTTACCCGTCAAAAATGCACCTTTTATTTTGCCTTGTGCGCAGTAATTTCTAACACTTCTTTCACTCATTTTCCAAAGTTTTGCTATTTGGGCAACGGATAAATACTCCATTTAATCAAACTCCAATTATATTTCTAATTGTAGTATATACCGCCATCGGCAAAAAATCAAACAATTTTAATGTGCTTATTGCCGATAAAACAATTTATTTAATTTACATATATAAAACAATAAGTTATAATATTGTGTAATATAAAAAAATGTATAGTTCTTGTTGTTTTCTAAAAAATCACTTGGAGGTATTTATGACAAAAGAAAAAGCATTAGAAATTATTGAATTTTGTAAGAAAACAAAATTAGAGGCACTTAATGCGGAATTACAAAACTCACAAATATTGACAACTCTTAGTGAGGCTTATTGCGAGGTTGAAAATTGGAATAAAGCTCTAGTCACTTGTTTTTTGGCATTTATAAAACAATATGGAGTTGGTTCTAGTTATGACATTGAAAAGGAAGATTGTTCCCTTTCTATGATATATAATGAAATAAAACAACATATTTCAAGTAGTATATCTGAGGATAACATTAACAAGCACATTGATAAACATTATAAAATCGCAGCAAAGAAATATCAAGAATCTTTTAATAGTTAAAAAAAATCATTCTTTAATAGTTGAAAACAGTCGTTATTTATTTCATTATATATAAAAAAAATATTACGCATATTTAAAAAATATTTATTTTTAC
>CAYJCT010000048.1:0-7337 GCA_964368745.1 uncultured Christensenella sp.
TTATAATATCAAAAAAATTATTCATTAATTAATTTATTTCTTTTTAATTGGTGAGCCAAAACCATTTGAAATTTTACAAAAATTTGTTATATTATAAAATATAAAGATTGTTGCGCTTGTTTTTTTATTTCTACAAACTTTAGTGCAAAATCTCTATTCTAACTCGCATTTTAGTTGTTTTTTGAAACAAAAAAAATAGCGAGACGAAAGAAAAAATACAAATTTGGAGAGGATCAAGGTGAAAGAATCATTTGAAAAAGAGTTAAATTTGCTTATAGTCAGCACTTTTCACAACATATTAAAAACAGAACTAAAAATGATTAACAACATCACAAAATCAGGGCTTTCCATGAGAGAAGTGCACCTGCTTGAAATTGTGGGCGCAAGCAACCACACCATGACAATTAGCAAAATTGCAAAATCTTTTGATATTACACTGGCAAGCGTTACTGTTATGGTAAATAAACTGGTGGAA
Source organism: uncultured Christensenella sp. (assembly GCA_964368745.1). Classification (GTDB taxonomy): domain Bacteria; phylum Bacillota; class Clostridia; order Christensenellales; family UBA1242; genus UBA11490. Next base: position 476 of record CAYJCT010000048.1, read on the forward strand.
CTTGGCTACATCACAAAACAAAAATGCACCAAGGACGCCAGAACTGTTTATTTGAACCTGACTAAAAAAGGCAGGAAAATTGACACTGAACACGAAAACTTCCACAAAAAAATGATTGCCAAAATTTCTAAAAACCTAAACGCATCAGAAAAACAAGTTATGCTGCAAGGAGTAAAAGCGCTAAACGAGATGTTTACTAAAGAATTTGAAGCAATGTAGGAAAACCTTGGACTATATGAATGAAAAATTTCATATCTAAAGAAAAATTTACATTAAATTATCACTTTTTATTTTTTTAAAATATTTTTATAAACATTTCTTTTATCATTATTGGAAAAAACAAATCATTATTGGAAAAAACAAATCATTATTGGAAAAAACAAATCAAGCCAATTTTAAAAAGATATACAACTAACCAAAACTACTATCCTATTTTTAGATATTACTTCAAACAAAATCCAATAAATTCAGATGTCGCTTTAAACAAAATTTTATAAATTCAGATGTCACTTTAAATAAAACTGCTCTAAATTCAGATATCACTTTAAACAAAACTGATAAAAAAAACTGATTTTTACTTAAAAGTAAATATCAAATATATTAAAATAAACCGCCACCAGCAAAACTGATTTTGTTGGTGGTTTTTATACCACTGAAACGAAACTACTCGAAATTCTGATGTCACTTTAAATAAACTACTCGAAATTCAAATATCACTCCAAACAAAACTACTCGAAATTTAGGTATATATTAAGATAGAATTGCCGTGTAGATGTTACTCCATGCAAAAACCAAATAAGACAAATATAATTAACAACAATACAAACATTGTTTAAGATAGATTTTTGATAATCTATATTTTTCTAATCAATTTATTTTTTGCGCCAAATAATTGGCAGTCTTTATCATAAATTTCAAACTTTTTGAATAAAAATAAATTGTTAGTTAAACTAACTAATAAAAAGTGTTGACAATATATTTTTATTGTCGTACTATGATTCTAGTTTTAATTTGGTTATTTGGTCTAACAAAACACCAACTAAAAAACTAAATATTAAAAAGGAGGAGTTTATGGAATTTGTTAAAACTAACTGGGTAAAACTTACGCTTGCACTTCTTGCCTTCACTGGCACTGTGTTACTATCGCTACTTTTACTGGAAGGTCCTGTTAAAGACCTGTCATTACTTGAGCATGCTGATGCAATGCAAAAAAGTGATATGTATATGTTGTTGGCGCAATTACTGTTCTTTGTTTCGTTGTTTACATATCTAATATTTAGCATGTTTCAACAAACAAAAACAATCAGCAGATATGCTTTGGCAGTTCTTAGTGTGGTTACCATTGTGTTAATCGTGCTTAGCATGACAAACGCTGCTGACTACATGGAAGCTGCTAGAGAGAAAATTCGCCTTGGCTACGAGCAAGTAAAATTGATACCTGCTGGCACAGTTAAAGACGCAGCAATCAACCAACTAGAAGTGAGCGAATATGCTTTAACATCTGGCATTTACACTAAAATTTTAAGCATTTTAGTGATGGGTTTAATGCCTCTTGTTTACTCTGTTAAAAAGATTTTTTCTCAAGATGAATAGAATTTTATAATTAATTGCTTGCCATGTTATTTTGATTATACAAAGACATATTAAATTTTAATATGTCTTTTTTTTCAACTTTTTATTTTTTACTATACTTCTGTGGCGTGTCAATTTATATTTTATATTGCACTTCTGTGGCGTGTCAATTTATATTTTTTATTGCACTTCTGTGGCGTGTCAACTTTTTATTATTTATTTTCAAAATTGCGCGCAGTCTTTTTTCTACTTTTTGTTTTTTACTTTCCTAAACTGTCCTTTAATTTATTTCTACGCCCGTTCATCTAACACTACTCACACACCTTACCTTATAACTTTTCATATTTCACATCCGTCAACTATAGTTTGCCATGTTACTCACCCATCTTTTTTAAATTTACCACAAAATCAATCTCCTGCATTTTTACTAAAAGAATAATTTAAAAAAAATAACACAACTTAAAAACAACAACAATTGCTTTAAATATTAGGAGGGAAAGAAAAGTGGAAAAACTGGCGAGTGTTGCGTTGCATTCTGTGGTGGCATTTATAACGCTTTTTATAATCTCCAAAATTCTTGGCAAAAAGCAAGTTGCGCAGTTGGAGTTTATTGACTATGTCATAGGAATTTCAATTGGCTCAATGGCGGCTGACATGGCATTTCAGTCGGATGTCCCCTATTTCCACTATATTTTAGCAATTTTCATTTTTGGTGGACTGGATTTAATAATCACACTGGCATCCAGAAAAACACTGTTCTTTAAAAAGATGTTTAAAGGGCGACCGCTAATTCTTATTGCGGACGGAAAAATAGTTTATGAAAACCTAGTAAAAAGCAAACTTGATGTGGATGAATTGGTGTCGCAGTGTCGGGCAAAAGGATACTTTAATGTGGACGACATTGCCTATTGCATCTTTGAAACCAGTGGAGATTTTAGCATTTTGCCACACTCGCAATCGCGACAGGTTGTGGCAGAAGATTTGAATTTACCAAATCAAGTTGTGGGTCTGATTTTAGAGATAATAATAGATGGACGCATCATCAAAAAGGACCTGCAAAAAACAGGAAAAGATGTTGATTGGCTGCTTTCAAAACTGGCAATTGAAGATAAAAAGGACCTAAAAAACATCCTGCTTGCAACCTATGATCCCGCCACCAATAAATTAAGCGTGCAAACTAAGACTGCACGAAAGAAATGATAACCCTCAAAAACCTGCTTGACACTTGCCTGCGGACGCCCGCCCGACAAAGATTGCTGAAAAATATTTTTATAATCATAAGAGATTTTGACACACAGTCCACTTAAGTCTGGCGACTAAGACTACACAAAAAAATACAACCCTCAAAAACCTGCTTGACACTGGGTCAAGGCTCAGCCTTGTGACAAAGACTGCACAAAAAAATACAACCCTCAAAAAAACCTACTTGACACTGGGTCAAGGCTCAGCCTTGGAGTTCATCAATTTTTATATCATACTCATCCACATTCCAAAGCCTGCCAACCACTTGCTGCTTAAACGCAAGTCCAACCGTACGCCCACGAAAATCCGCCAGATACCTGTCGTAATAGCCTTTGCCATACCCTAGCCTGTGCCCCGACTCATGAAACGCCAACCCCGGCACAATAATTAAATCAATATCATCTTTTCCCACAACAACAAAATCTTGCGGCTCTAAAATACCATACTTGTTTTTAACAAACACCGTGCTGCTTTCCAACCTGCAAAAAACCATTGTGGAATCATCAAGAACCTTTGGCACACACACAACTTTTTGACACTTTAGCGCATAATCAACAATTTTTTGCGTACCAACTTCATGACGCATACTCAAATAAACACCAATACCTTTGGCATTTTTAAAATACGGACTTGCAACAACCTCGCGGAAGATTTCATCTTCCTCTTTTTTCCTCTCCGCATTCGACTTGCACTTCAACACCTGCAACATCTCTTGCCGAAGCCTCGACTTTTCCTTTACTTCCACACCCTTAATAGACAAACCCGCTCCCTCTTTTCAACTTCACTTTTTATTTTATTTAATTTGATTTTTTAAAAAACTTTTAAGCATTCTTCTTTACACAAACACCACTATTCTTCTTTGCACCCACACAGTTTTCATTCGAACCAACACATAGAATTCAATTACACTAACTAAGTTTTTTATCACACCAACACATAGAATTCAATTTAATAATCACACTTTCATTTGCACATCATCAATATTTTAATTCACTTAAACACATTGAACCCAATTGCACCAGCACAGACTCCTAAATTACACAATGTCAATGTTTCCATTCGCACATCATCAACACTCTTATTTGCACTAACACACCATTTTCATTCGCAGTTGTTATGTTGGTTTAATTATATAAAAAAATACAACAATTAACAACTCAAATTTCAGTGCAACAGCAACAAACTTTGTTACAATCTTGTTCATTAATGCTTTGAAAACACACCCTCTTTGTGTATAATCTTATATAGATTAAATGGGATTAACAATAGGAAAAGCCAATTTTTAACAACTCTTTTTTTCTGACTGTGATTTTACTTATAAAAAACTCATCATTTTTTTTGTAGAAAATATTATAATCAAAAAATAAAGATATCTAAACACACACAAAAAAAACACATTATAAACATCAAGAAAAAGTTGAACATGAACCCATAAAGGAAAAAACATGTATATTGCCAGTCAGATAATTTCGCTAATTGCCTTTGTAATTTATTTTTTCAGTTTGCAAATAAAAAGCAAAAGTTTTTTCACAGTAGCCCAGATTTCCACATCAATTCTTTATGGAATTTCATATTTTTTACTCCACTCAATGTCGGGATTTGTGCTTGCTTGTTTGGGAATTATGCGCTTTATAATGCTGTATTTGTTCCAAAAAAAGAAACTTGCTTCCTCGCTTTTCAACTATTTCATAGCCATAATATCGGCGGTTTTTATTTTAGTTGTAATATATTTTTGGACATCGCCGTTTGACATATTCATCTTGCTTGCCCACCTAATTGTGAATGTGGCTTACTACCTAAAAAACATCAAACACATAAAAATTGCTTACATTTTTGTTTCCATCTGCTTTATTATTTTTACTTTCAACCTAAAAAGTTATGTTGTTGTTGTAACAGAATGTTTAAATATCTTAAGCGTAATCATTTTTTTAATTAGAATGAAAAAAACGGAGAAGTTAGAAAATATAAAAAAAGAAAAACACACAAAAGTCAGTGAACAACATTAGGTTTTTTGATTTTTCGTTTTTGCCACTAACAATTTTAGTAAAGAGATGCGTTTTCACAATTTTATAAAAATCACACAATAAATTAACTTTGACTCGCATAAGGTTGACTTTTTTTGCTGTATAATATATTTTTAAATTAAGCAAATTAAATCAACCACCCACCACCCCTGCTTTTAGCAGATACTACAATAAAAAGTCAAAATCATATATTAAAAATTTAGAGTTTTAAATTTGTGTGGGAGAAAAACCAAATGAAAACTAAAAATCAAACAAAATCAAAAAATCAAACAGACGCTAAAAAACCACTAACTAAAGACCAACAGGCAATAAATCACAAGCGTCAAGGCAAACTAATTTTTGCCCTTGCGATTGGTATTATATCCTTGTTTTTTATTTCTGTGATTGCTATTGCATCTTATTTTGTGTGGCAGGCGAACATCACACACACCATAACTATTGTCGCTATGGACGGCATAAGTTTTAGCACTCCGCTGGAAAATAAAGTTAAAAACAAAAAAGAATTTAGTTTTACTTTTCATTTACACGACGATATTGTGCCATACCCCACCCTATCATCCGTGACAGCAAACGGCAAAAAACTGCTGGCTAAAGAGGGCGTTTTTGTGATAGAAAATGTAACAAAAAACATAGAAATTTTGATATCAGGCTACGGCACCAGCGGACTAATAATCAATGACACAACAGTAGAAGAGGGAGTGGATTTGGAAAAAATCGTGATTCCTTACGGCATCAACAAAATCGAAGCGCACGCATTTACCTCTTTCCCTAATCTAACAGAACTATATCTTCCAACAACTATTAAAACAATCGAAAGTGGCGCGTTTGAAAACTGCACCAATCTAAACAAAATCTCCGGCACCAATCAGTTACATTATGTGGGCAAAAACGCATTTTCGAACACTGAGTGGCTGCAATCTCAACCAAACGGCGTGGTTTATATGGGAAAGAATGCCTACTCATATTCGGGCGAAATGCCTAAGTCTTTCTCGCTAAATATTAACGACGGCACACTCTCCATAACAGAAAGCGCATTTGAAAATCAATCAAATTTGGTTGCACTAACCCTGCCTCAAAGCGTTAAAATAATTGAATCCGAAGCCTTTATAAACTGTGAAGGTTTGCTCGACATAACAATAGGCGACTGCGTGGAAAAAATCGGAAAAGACAGTTTTTTGAACACCGCATGGCTAAAAAGCAAACCTGCCGGAATTGTGTATCTAAACAATTGGTGCTACGGCGCTTTAGGCTCCCTCGAAAGCGGCTCAGCCATTATCGACGACTCTGCCATCGGCATTGCATCGCACGCTTTTGAATATCACTCCGGATTAAGTTTTGTGGTGCTGCCATCCAATTTAAAACACATTGGCACATACGCATTTAACTACACCAACTTTGCACACCTGACCCTGCCTGAAACCTTAATAAGTATTGGCGAACACGCGTTTGCTAACAGCGGACTTGTGAGAATTACCCTGCCCAACTCGGTTGAAACAATTGGCAACCATGCGTTTATGAATTCGCAACTAGACAGTATCACTCTGGGAAACAGTTTAAAAAATCTAGACGACGGTGTGTTTTTAGACTGCCAAAACCTAAAAACCATAACCATCAATTCGCAACTCACCCACATTCACACAAGCGCGTTTGAAAATTGCGAAAACATTGAAATCATTACCATCCATAGCGAAACGCCTGCCAAAATTGTAAGCACTAACTTGCTTGCAGACGCAAGCGAAAACTTGCAAATATTTGTGCCAGCAACCGCACTTGACGACTACAAAAACATGAGTGGCTGGAACTCAGTCCGCGACAAAATCTTTGCAATTGCTTAAATTACATTGCGCTAATCAACTATTTAAAATTGAAAAAATTATTAATTTTAAAAAAAGTAAAAAATTATCTTTTCTAATTTTTTACTTTTTTTATTTTTATTTTATACTTTTTACTTTATACTTTTTACTTTATGCTTTTTACTTTATGCTTTTTACTTTATGCTTTTTACTTTATGCTTTTTACTTTAT
>CAYJCT010000049.1:0-7305 GCA_964368745.1 uncultured Christensenella sp.
ATATAGAGTATTAAAAGGAGTGTAAATGAGTAAAACTAAAAATCAGCATTATATTTCACAGTTTTATTTAGAAAGATTTGGGGATTTTGGTAAAATTGATGTTTATAGTTTAAAAGATAAAAAAATTTTATTAAATCAATCTCCTAGAAATTTTGCTGCAAAAAGATATTTTTATGATATTCCCAAAAAAGAAATAAAAAATTATTTAAATGATATAATAAAAGTTTGTGAGTTCAAAAATGAAAAATTCCCGGTTGAAAAGTTGTCGGATGAACAAATAGTTGAGCATTATTTAGCAAACACAGAAGGCACAGTAAAAAAGATTTTTAATGACATTGAATGCGATCAAAGCATTCTAAAAATGGATAGTGTAAAAGCTTATTTAAGCAGTTTTTTTCACGACTTGGGATATAGAACAGAAAAAATTAGAGTTGACTCTGAAGATTTTTATAAAGAATTATATGATAACGCAAAAAATATTTTTCCCGGGCATCCAGAACAATGCTACAAAAACTTTTTCCCTTCAAAAGCAAAGGAAGAACAATTGCATAAACTTTTAGATTTTGGTCCAGCATTAGAGACGAGCTTAATGTTAAATATAAAGTATAATTGGTATGTAGGAATAAACACATCCGATAAAATTAATTTTATAATTTCTGACAATCCGGCATATTTATTAATACAAGGATTTAATGATATTTGTATTCCTATTTCTAAAAAATATGCAATTATATTTAAAACTAAAAACAAATCTGCTCGAACTTTTACAAATGATAAATACCATAAAACACGAATGTACTTAACTCCAAAAAGTGTGTTAATATATAATTGTTTTCAGGTAAATACTGCACACAGATACCTTTTCGGCAATCAAAATGATATTGAAACGATGATAAATTTGTTTAATATTTCAAATATAGATTAATTTTAATCCATCCAACTCTAATTTTGATAGGGTTAGGATATGATATTGAGAGTCCCGCCAATTCAGGCTGACTTTGCCAATCCAGTCAAAAAAAACAACCTGACTTTTAATAATTCTAGTCCGCAGTGTAGCAAAAGGTTGCACCTCGTATGAGGTGTGGGGTGAAGGACATTGTAGTAGTTGTTTTTTAGATATTTATAGTTACTGACTATATTTTTTCGATTGTGTCTTGAAGAGGGTTGTATTTACCATGTTTTTTTGTTACATTTTTTTGTGGTTTTTAAACTTCTTATTCGTTGATATTTGCGTTTGTATCTTCAAGCCAAAATTGTGGTTTACGAACTTATTTATTGTATTTACGCATTAAATTAAAAGATTGAAATAAAATAAAGAATGGGATGCAATAAAAGAGTTGGTTTTTTAATTTTGGTATTTATATTTATGCCGTTTTTGGTTGCATTTGTTGACGCGCGCGATGAAGATTTCATCAAGTGGGTCGATTGCAAAGTGCCATACGAGGTGTTATTAACCGCCTATGAATATGAAGTGAAGTTCTATGGCGACGATGAAGTCGATTTTTGTTTTATAAAATCCTTGGCATATCTAGCAACAAAAAATGGGAATAACTTTCGCACAAAGCGCGACCTTTCGGAGTTGTCTGACTTGGTTATCGCACTTATTGGTGGCAAAAAAATTGATGATTTTTATGGGGAAAATAAATATTATAAATTTTATGTTGCTGCCTACACCGCGATTTTTAAAGAGTTTATTGGCGAGATTGTGAGCGAGGGTGGAATGAAAGTGAGAGGTCTTAAAAATGTGCATCCTTTTCCGAAAGGGTACTGGTATAATCATTACGACGACTTTGGTGCATCGCGTTCGTTTGGCTTTGACAGAAAGCATCTTGGACACGATATGATGGGAGCCACGGGCACGCCAATTGTGGCAATTGAAAGCGGAATTGTGACAGAACTTGGGTGGAATAAATATGGCGGATGGATAATCACTATTCGTTCGCACGACAAAAACAGGGCGTATTATTACGCGCATTTACGGAAAGGAAAGCCATATGTTGAGGGTCTAAAATTGGGCGACAATATAGCGGCAGGCGATGTGATTGGATATTTGGGAACGACAGGATACAGTACAAAAGAAGACTCAAATATGACGGGCTCTCCTCATTTGCATTTGGGAATGCAGTTGATTTTTGACGAGTCGCAAGTGAAAGGACCGACGGAAATATGGATAGATATGTACCAAATTACAAAATTCTTATCTCATAATAGGGTGTCTGTGGAAAAGATTGAAAATGACTATAGGCGAGTGCGTGAGTAGCGATTGTTGGACGCGTGTTTCAAACATGCTATAGCGAAAAAAATGAGCATCAAAATTTTTAGTTTTTAAATTTTAATGTCAATTATTATATAACGACACATATTTTATAATAAAGGAAGTTTTGATAAGCGGGCGGAAAGTCCATTTAATCAAAACTGACGCGTGTTTCGAACATGCTGTAGCGAATGGAAATGAGCACGAAAACGCGAGTTTTTTAAATTTTAATGTTAATTAAAATTTAACAGCACATAGTTTATAATAAAGGAAGTTTTGAGAAGCGGGCGCCAGTCCATTTAATCAAAACTGACGCGTGTTTTGCCGCTGAAGCATTGATGAAATCACTGGCGCGCACGAATGTATGAGATGAGCGGGTAGCGAATTTACGATTGTTTTTTAATTTTAATGTCAATTAAAATTTAACAGCATAAAGTTTATAACATAACTTATCGTAGTTATTCATTTTTTTTATAACGCAATGGCAAAAAGATAACGCAATTATATTGACAGAGAAATAATATTTTGATAAACTTACATTGCAACAAAATTGAGATTGTTTTGGAAAAACTATTTCTATGTGGCAAATTTTTAATAATTGATTTTTTATTTAGGAATTTATTGGAGAGTTACCCAAGAGGCCGAAGGGGCGTCCCTGCTAAGGATGTAGGCGTGTTAAAGCGCGCGAGGGTTCAAATCCCTCACTCTCCGCCAATTTCAGTTGGCAATGCCAATCCAGTCAAAACAAAACAACCTGACCTTTCGGCAGGTTTTTTTTGTTTCTCCAAAAGGCAAGCCAACTGATTGTCTACGATTTAGTGCACCGAACTAGTACACGAAAGTGCCTTTCGTGATTTCCGCGGGCGCCGCTCCAAACAAATCCCTCATGCCACAAAGCGTAAAAGGGTGCATCTTTTATTTTTACTGCATGACTTGGGCTCAGTCATGTATGTCCGTATACACTCCTGTCGCCCTCGCATTTGTAAAAGCAAAATCTGCAACCCTTTTCCACTTTGTGGTGCCTCAACCCAGTTCGTTTATTGCACCATTTGATTTGCCAAATCAGGCTGACTTTGCCAATCCAGTCAAAACCAGAGCACAAAACAAGATGGCAGGGTAGTTGGTATTTACAAAAATTTACAAACTCAAAAGAGTTGCAAAACAAGAGGTCGGTGCAATTGGGTTATAAAAATAAGTTGAATAAAAAAGAATGTAGGACAAAAGGTTGGTGTAATTGGGTATTTAAAAAAAGTTTAGTTTTCATTGTAGCCAAAATTTTTAGTCTTAAATACTTTTTTCCAATAGGATTCTCTACTTAAGATCGTTTCCTCTTTTGTTTTTGTGTCAAAAATTTCGATTATAGAATATGTAAAATTTTCTTTTATGTATTGCTCACCTTTGATTTTTTTTATTTCCATTAATTTTTTATTTCCCCCAGTTAAATTGTTTAAATGAGCATAGGCGCTCCATCTTTGCCATATACCATCTGTATTTCCTGAAGCCGAACCAATGTAGAGATTTCCATTACTTGTGTCTGTAATGACATAAACGCCTTTAACATTTTCCAATGCTTGTTTCCAACTTGGCTCGTTATTATTAATTATATTTTGCAAATTAATGTGGCTTAAACTTGTGTTTTGATAGCCATTAAATGGACCAATTTTTGTATTTGGTGCTATTTCATACACGATAGGATGATAAGTTTCAATTACATTTTCATACTTTCTGTTATATGTATCCCTTCCTATTAAACGCTCCAATTTTATGATTAATCTCTTGTTATACTTTTCATACTCGTCGACTTTTTCTAAGTTGTATCCCACTCCATCAAAAACTTCTGGCTGAATTTTTTTTATTTTATATAACCCATCAAATAAAAAATATTTACTGCCATACGGATAATATTGAGCAAAAGATAAAACATATTTAGCATTTCCATAATTATTATTTGGATGCTTAGTTTTCCACCCGTTCATACTCATCCATTCTTCATCATTGCTTAGTAATAAATCCAAAGCACGCTTATTCACATCACCAGCATTCATATTAAATTTTATTTTTGTATTTTTTTTATCAATATTTTCAAAAATATCATCGAGTTTTATTTCCATTTTTTTCTCCTTTGCTACTAACATATTATCACTATTTTTATAAAAATCAAAACGGTTAAGTGGTTGGAGTTTATTCACAAGTCTGCGAGCAACTAAAGATAGTTTTAAATCTCAAAAAACAAGGTTGAAAAGGTGTGATTTCGTGCAGTGTCATTGGAAAATTTAAAATATTATAAACAAAGGTGCACAATTAAAAATTGATTTATTATACACTAAGTGCTAAAATAATAAAAAAAGGAAATTACGATGGTAAGAAATGATGTTTTAATAATAAGTGATGGCTACAAATTTAATTTTAGAGTTGCTTTGTTAATTAAAAATAAAGACAGAATATTATTAGAGTCTATAAAAGATTTTTGGAACATGCCAGGAGGCAGAATAAAATTTGGCGAGAGTACTTTGCAGGCAACACAAAGAGAAGCCATAGAAGAGTTTGGGATTGAGTTGAAAAATTTAAAACTATTTCATGTTGCTGAAAACTTTTTTTCTTGGATGGGAAATTATCAGCAAGAATTGCTTTTTGTCTATGGTTGTGAACTGGCAGATGAACATGAACTTATTTTGAAAGACTCGTTTGAATGTAAAGACTCTAAAGAAAAAATGTTTAAATGGTTTGATAAAGGCACAATATTAAAACGAGAAATAAAATGCTTGCCAAATTTAATTTATGAATTAGTCGATTCAAATACAACTATAATAAATCATTCAATTGACAAAGCGGATTAAAAAAATGCTATAATATTTATATGGAGAATTTTTATGTTTTTTTAGATATAGACGGTGTATTAAACACTGCAAGTTGGTTTAAAAAAGTTAATAAATTGGGCTTAGAAAGTTTGGGTTACAGCAAACATTTTTCGCCGCAAAATGTGCAGGAGTTGCAATATTTTTTAGACCAATTAAAAGAACTGAAATTGGAACCCAATATTGTTATTTCTTCCACTCACAGGATTAACGGGTTGCAAAGAATTGCCGACGATTTAAATAAAAATGGGCTTAATTATAACTTGCCATACGCATCAACAAACACTCTGCATAATCAAGTGCGAGGCATGCAGATTGCAGATTATATAAATGAAAACAAAATCAATAAAAATTTTGTGGTAATAGATGACGAAACTGTTGACATCACAGGTCATATTCCCCAAGAACATATTTTAAAGACCAGCGGTTTTTTTAACGACGGTTTAACAAAAAAAGAAGTTGACTTGTTTTTAAACACCTTTCCCTTTTCAACAAATCAACCAACGGAAGTTGAAAAAGAGTTATAAATATTTTAATCCAAACTCAACTAATTATAATTGGTTTTAAAAACCACCTTATTTTGGCGCAACTGAAGTGAATCAAAGGCCCAGCCGCAAGGTTGCCATAGAACAACGCTCTATCCAGCTGAGTTTACGATGCAAAAACGAAATGAATGCTGACCGTTGCTTACTGAAGTTTCAAACTTGAAGAGTTAGAATTGCGAAAGGATAACTGTGCACGAATCAAAAAGTTTCAGCAATAATTCATTAAAGACAATGCTGCTTTAAAAATAAAAAAGTGCACTATCTCCTAAAACTTTGAATCATCTAATTAAAATTAGTTTCGTTAAAGGAAATTTTTTCATTTGGCGAAAGCCATGCATCACTATTGCTAACAATCACAGCAAATGGTATGTGATTATTAATATCAGCAAACCAATACATAACTGGTTGCTTATCTCCAAAAATTTTAATTTTAGGCTCTCGTCTTATTGCACCCTTTCTCATTTCAGTCACCGCTTTTACCCTCACACCGGTTTCATCCAATGCTATAAAAGCTTTTTGTTGAATAAAGCCACCTTTATTTATTTTTAATATTTCACTGTTCATCTTCTCGATTTCTACCATTTGTCTGCAATATTTTACTTGTAAGGCAGGTATAATGATATTTGTATAATGCGCTTTAATTGTTTCATTTGCATTGTATTTTACAGTTATATTTTGGGCAAGCAACCAAAGAGCATATAATTTTATATCTGAAATATTAGGTGCGTCAGAAACAAACATATTTAATTTTTGACCACTTTCTAATTTCATTTCATATTTAATTACATCTAACTCATTTATATTTGCTATTAAGCCCGATGAAGTACCAACACCATAACATTGCTTGCCATTATAATCTGTAAATGTGGTTTTAAATATTTTTCCTGTTTCGTAATCCCAACTCATTTTTTTTGTATCAATAGTGGCTGTTACTGTTAAAGGATTTAAAGATGAAATATTAATCTTTGTTAATTTATTAAATATATCTGGAGTTTCAAAGTTTGTTTTTAACGGCAAGTTAAATTTACCGAGTTTTTCATTTATTACATCTGCAGCTTTTATTAGTGTAATTAAATCTAATTGTGCGATTCCTTTTTCAAACTTAATTGATGGTTCTTCAAATTTATCGCTAGAATAATTTATCATAACTTCACCTCTTATATTTTATAATATAAAAAACAGCTTAAATTGCAAAAATAAAAATGCTAATTTATATAAATATTTTTATATATGTGTAAATTTAGCGTACCTGAAGGGATTTGCTCCGCTGGTAATAGCCGTTTTCATTTCAAAAATGTTGTATGAACAATTTACTTTTTAAATGAAGTTTAACGCAAAGCTATCACGCCTGTCGCTAAAAACTTGCCTTTTGGGCAACTTTTTTTAACGCGCCGTTCGAGCCTCTTTCATTTCCACTATCAAAAACCATTTTGTTTTTTTATTGGCGCACCCTAAGAGATTCGTGGCCGAGCGATAGCGAACGCGCACGAGCGAACATAAAAAAGTGGAAACATAAAAAAAGAGGAATCACATTTGTTTGCGAGTGTACACCGTAAGGAGTGAGAATCTCAGAAGTAAAATTTAAAACATGGCGCACCCTAAGCGATTCGTGGCCGAGCGATAGCGAACGCGCACGAGCAAACATAAAAAA